>NZ_JBIQHY010000091.1:2334-29770 GCF_044508335.1 Actinomadura sp. | reverse complement strand
TGGAACTCGACCGCCTCAGCGTCGTCGGCGGCGGCTCGATCTACCCGACCGCGCAGAACTTCTGCCTCGCGCTGCGCGACCAGGGCGTCGCCACCGCCCTGACCACCCTGCTCGTCCACTCCGAGCCGCGGGTCAAGGAGCTCCTCGGCATCCCGGACGGCGTCATCACCGCCGCCCACATCGCCGTCGGCTACCCCGCGCGCGGCTTCCCCGCCAAGCTGAGCCGCATCCCGGTCGACGAGATCGTCTTCGACGAGACCTACGGGAATCCCCTGGCCTCCGGCTGACCGGCGACAGCCGGCCGCACAGGCGAGATCTCACGGCAAGGCCCCTGGAACACGGTTCCGGGGGCCTTCCTCGTTCCGCGGCCCTCGGTTTGACGTATTTACGTAATTACGTAGTATCGGAGGCGTGGCTGAGGAGAACCTGTCGGAGCGGGTCGCGCGCCTGGAGGAGCGGGTGGCCCGGTTGGAGGAGCCGTCCGCGGCCGTGCGCCGTCCCGACGCCGACGACGCCTTCTGGGCCCTGCACGGCCTGAAGGACCGCGCCGACGACCCCGGCGCGGTGCTGTTCACCGGCTCGGTGACGCTGCCGGCCGGGGAGCACTACGAATGGCAGCAGGGCCACACGGTGGACGACCTGCTGGCGGACGACTGGTCGCAGGCCGCCGAGACGCTGAGCGCGCTGGCGCACCCGGTGCGGCTGCTGCTGCTCCGCGAGATCCTCCAGGGCTCCCGCACCACCGCCGAGCTGGCCGCGCACGAGCGCCTCGGCACGACCGGCCAGCTCTACCACCACCTGCGCCAGCTGGTCGCCGCCGGCTGGCTGCGCACCACCGCGCGCGGGCAGTACAGCGTCCCGGGCGAACGGGTGGTGCCCGTACTGACCGTGCTCGCCGCGGCCCGCCGCTGAGCGGCCGCCCCGGCGGACCGATCGGAGGAGAGATGCTCAGAACGACAGCCCGCTTCAGGACGGTGTTCCTCCTGCTCGGAATACTGCTGTCCCTCACCGAACGCCTGCACGGGGTCGATGCGGTCTGGTGGGCCGGCCTGGTCCTGATCGCCGCCGGGATCGTGCTGTTCTTCGTGCCCGGCGGCGGCTCGGAGCGCGACCCGGTCACGGTGCGCGGCCCGGTGCGGGGGCGCTGGGTGCCGGTCAACAGCCCCGCCGACAAGGTCCCCAGCCACGGGACCCACGAGCTGGGGCAGACGTACGCGATCGACCTCGTCCACGTCCCCGACGGGACCGGCCCGTGGCGTCCGCTCCGCCGGTGGCCGCTCGCGGCGCCACCCGGCTCGTTCCCGGCGTTCGGGCAGGACGTCCTCGCGCCCGCCGACGGAGTCGTGGTGCAGGCGAGCGGATGGCAGCGCGACCACTGGAGCCGCAACTCCTGGCCCGCCCTCGTCTACCTGCTGGTCGAGGGCATGGTGTTCCGCCAGGTGCTGTCGCTGCTGACCCTGTCCGCGGGACGGTTCGTCGTCGGGAACTCCGTCACCCTCGACCTGGGCGACGGCGTGTACGCGGTCTTCGCGCACCTGCGCCGCGGCTCCCTGCGCGTGGCGAAGGGCGACCGCGTCCGCGCGGGCGACGTGCTCGGCGAGGTCGGCAATTCCGGGAACACGTCCGAGCCGCACCTGCACTTCCACCTGATGGACCGCCCCCGCCCGCTGGCCGCCGCCGGCGTCCCGTTCGCCTTCCCCTACGAGTCCGGCGGCCGGACCGAGACCGGCGTCCCCGGCGCCCGCGCCCCGTTCACCGTCCCGGCCCCGGAGGCGCTCGCGCCCCGCGCCGCTGTTGACTAACCGGTCGGTCAATAAGAGCATGGGGGAGTGCGGACCAGGGACCCGGCGGGCAAGAAGGCGGCGCTGATCGACGCGGGCCTGGCGCTCGCCGAGGAGGCGGGGCTCGGCCGGCTGAGCGTCGACAAGATCGTATCCGCGGCCGGGGTGGCGAAGGGGAGCTTCTTCCACCACTTCGGCACCCGGGCGGGGTTCCTGACCGAACTGCACCGAGCCTTCCACGACCGCATCGCCGAGCGCATCGACGACGCGATCGCCGGTCTTCCCCCGGGACGCGACCGGCTGCTCACCGCCACCCGGGCCTATCTGGACGGGTGCCGCGCCGACCGCGCCGTCCGCGCCCTCCTGGTCGAGGCGCGCGCCGAGCGGGAGATCCTCGCCGAGGTCACCCGGCGCAGCGACCAGTTCGCGCGGCTGGCCGCCCCCGACTTCGCGGCCCTGGGCCGGGCGCGGCCGGCGGCGGCCGCGAGGCTGTGGATCACGATGGCCCGCGACGTGGCGGTCGCCGAATCGGGAGCGGACGCCGTCCTTCCGGAACTGCGCACCGCACTCGCGGAGTACCTGGACGGCCCCGGGTGACCGCCGCGGCGGCACCGGCCGCCGGCCCGCACGTGGACGGGGCCGTGCTCGCCGAGCCGGCCGCACGACCTGATCAAGAGGAAGCCTGAGCCGTGGCGTCCGCACCCTCCCGAAAGCGGCACTGGGCGGTGTTCGCCGTGGCTGCGGCGCTCTCCCTCCTCCTTTCACCCATCACGGCGATCTACGCCGGGGTGATCGGTGCCCTCGGGTTCATGACCAGCCTGGCCGCCGGACGGGTCATCGCCGGACGGGCCATGACCCGTCCGGCGATGGCGTTCGCCGGCATCACCGCCGGCGGCCTTCCCTACATCATCGCCGGGCTCGCCATCTGAGGCCGTCCGGTACGCGGGCTGAACGCGGGCTGATCGCCGACCTCGCCGGCACCTGACGTGTGCCGCCGGCCGGCGCGGCACCATCTCCTGGCCGCGGACGAGGTCCGCGGGCAACCGCCTGGCCAGTTCGCCGGCACCCCGAGCGTAGAGCGGGTCCACGGCCGCGACCCGGGCGCCGCCCGCACCCGCCACGGCGGCGAAACCGGACGCCCCGCCCGCGCAGTCGAGCGTGACGCCGGCCAGGTCGCGGTCGGTGAGAGCGAACATCGCCCGGTATTCGGCATGGGAACGGGACGTGACGAGCATGCGCCCTATGCCTCGGCCTTCTGTGCGCCGTGCAGGCCGAGGACGCCCTCCACCGCGCGGACGGTCAGCTCCTGATCGTGCGGTGCGTGCCCGGCGAGCGCGATGGCGACGCCCTCCAGGACGCCCATGTACGCCAGCGCGACCTTCCTCGCGGGAGGGCCGGGCGGGATCGTCCCGTCCCTGCGTCCCGCTCTCACCAGCCGGGTGACGCGTTCGACGCCCGTCTCCCAGGTCCGCTCGATCTCCCGGCCGACCGGGTGGTCCTGCTCGCTGAACTCGATCCGGAGCGCCATGATCACGCGGGCGATGTCCCGCCGGCAGAAGACGGCGTGCCCGCGCGCCAGCGCGAGCAGCTCCGCCACCGGTGCGGTTTCCCGCCTGGCCGGCTCGCCGACTTCGCTGAGCCAGTTCTCGTGGACCCACTCCACCACCGCGAGGGCCAGGTCCTGCTTGTCCTTGAACTGGTGGTACAGGGCACCGCGGGTGTATCCGGCGTCCCGGGCGACGTCGGCGAGCACGATGTTCCCGTAGCCGTAGCGGGACAGCCCCCTGGCCGCCGATTCGAGCAGGGCGGACCGGCTGCGGGCGCTCCGCTCCGCCTGCGTCGCGCGCCGGGCCGTCCCCGGGGCATCCGAGCTACGTACGTTCATGTTCGTACGTTACTTGCTGAGCCGGGTCTCCCCGTGGTCATCCGTACCGGCGAAGCCGTTCGGGCAGGTCCACGGCGCCCGCGCCGGCGACGGCGACATAGGTCGCGTGCCCGATCACGACGGTGCCGCCGTCCTGTTCCCGGCGCATCGTGAACGACATCGACAGAGAGGTGCGTCCGATGCGCGTCGGCGCGACCTCCATCACCAATATGTCGTCCAGGCGTGCGCTGCCTCGGTAGTCGCATCCGTTCGCGCGGATGACCAGGTCGACGCCGTCCGCGCGCACCGCCCCGTAGCCGCCGGCGAAGCGGTCCAGCCATTCCAGGAAGCCGTCTTCGAAGAACTCGTAGTACCGGATCGCGTGCACCATTCCCTGCGCGTCGCACTGCCTGGGCTTGACCCGTACCCGGCACACCGCGACGGCCGGCTCTGCCTCCATGAGCTTCCTCCCCAACGGCACGTTCCCCGGAAGCTCTCAGGATCGCGTGTCCCGAGCCCGGGGGGATCGCCGGAACCGGTCGGCCCCGGTGGTGCGGCGACCCGGATCACCCGGCGCTCCGCCGGGTGATCCGCGTCGCGTTCCCGGCCCGGTTCTGGCGGGTCGCCGCCCTCCAAGTTAACATGCATGCACGCATGTATGTATATGAAGGGCGATGCGATGAGTTATCTGAGGTACGTCGCGGTGGGGGACAGCCAGACCGAAGGGCTCAACGACGGCGACGAGGAGACCGGCTACCGGGGCTGGGCGGACAGGCTGGCCCGCATGCTGGCCGAGCGCGAGCCCCGGCTGCGCTATGCCAACCTCGCCGTCCGGGGCAGGCTGGCCGGGCAGATCCGGGCCGAGCAGACCGCCGCGGCCCTCGCGCTGGAGCCGGACCGTGACGGTCATGGCGGGCATGAACGACCTGATGCGGCCCGGATTCGACGCGGCCGCCGTCGCGGAGGAGCTGGACGCCATGCTGGCCGCCTTCACCGGCTGCGGCGCACGCGTGGTCACGTTCACCTACCCCGACATCGCGCGGCTCGCCCCTCTCGCCCGGTACGCCCGGCCCCGGGTGCTGGACTTCAACGCGCGGATCCGGGCCTCCGCCGCACGCCACGGCGCCCTCCTGGTGGACACCTTCGGCTACCCGGTGACCACCGATCCGCGGATGTTCAGCGCCGACCGCTACCACCTCGCCCCGGCCGGGCACGCGCGCCTCGCCGCGGCCGTCGCCGAGGCGCTCGGCCTGCCCGGCAGCGACGGGTCCTGGGCCGAGCCGTTCCCGCCGGCGCCGCCCGCGCCGCTGTGGCGCCGCGCCCGCACCGAACTCGCGTGGGCCTCCGGCTTCGCCGGCCCCTGGATCGTCCGCCGGCTGCGCGGCCGCTCGTCCGGCGACGGCCGCAGCGCCAAACGCCCCCGGCTGGAGCCGGTGGTGTGACGCGCGCGGGCGGCGGCTCAGGTGCGGGGCGCCTGCGGGTGAGCGCGGGCGAGGAAGGGCAGGACCGCGGTGAGGAAGGCTTCCGGGTCCTCCGCGAAAGGGGCGTGGCCCGTCGGCAGGGGGTGCCAGGTCGCGCGGGGCATCGCGCGGCGCGCGGATCCGCCGTCCCGGCCGAGGAGCGGGTCGCGGGTGCCCCAGACCAGCAGGGTCGGGGCGGTGATCCGTGCCGCGCGCTCGCGCAGGTCGTGGTCCGCGTCGGTGAAGCTGCGCCAGATCGCCGCCTCCACCGCGACACTGGCCCCGTCGCTCCGCCGGGCGGCGTCGCGGGCGAGCATCTCCCGCACGACCGGGGTGCGCCCGCGCAGGTAGAGCCGGGAGAGTCGGCCGGCCAGCGACCGCGTCGCGGTCTCGGTTCCCTTCAGGCGGATGACCGCGCGGGTGAGGGCGGTCTGGCGGGTGAAGCCGCCGCTGTTGACCAGCACCAGGGCCGAGACCGCGTCCGGATCGGTGATCGCGAGCCGGGCGGCCGCGTAGCCGCCCACGCTGTTGCCGATGAGCGCGGCCCGCCGCAGCCCCAGCCCGGCCAGGATGTCCGGCAGGATTCCCGCGAAGGCCATGGCGGTGGCGGCCGCGGGCTCCGGTGGAGCGGGGGAGCCCCCGTAACCGGGCCAGTCCACCGTGTAGGTCCGGAACCGGCCCGCCAGCGCCGGCACGACGGCGGCGTAGTCGCGCCCGTCGCCCGGGTTGGCGTGCAGCAGCACCACGGGCGCCCCCTCGCCGCGCATCGCCACCCTGACCGGCCCCAAGGCGGTCGCGATCACCGAGCACGCACCGGAAACGTCGGTCAAGATCATCACCCGCTCGCAGGGTCGGCAGGTGCGGCGGGCCGCGTCCGCTCCGCACCGGCAGGCATGGGACGCACGCTACTAACAACCGACCGGTCGGTCAATAAGGGGCCGAGGGCATGGTGGCCCGCCAGGTGCTGTCGCGCGGCCCTCGCCCGACCTCGGCTCAGGGGCCTTTCTGCTCTTGCGGGGGCGGGAACAGGGCCGTCTGGACGAGCCGCCTCCCGGCGCTCGGGTCGACGAGCACCCCCCGGCCCGGGGGGAGCGGCCGGGCGTCCAGGCCGAACAGGTTCCCCTCGTCCCTCCGCCCGGACATGACGAGCACGGGGGAGGCCGCGTCGTCGAGGCTCCTGATCAGCGGGTCGTACATGGCCCGGCCGGCTCCCACCATCGAGCGCGCCAGGATCAGGTGGAAGCCGATGTCCCGGGCCTGCGGCAGCAGCTCGATGATCTGCTCCAGCGGGTTGCCCGACGGCGTAGCGACCAGGTTGTAGTCGTCCACGACGAGGAACAGTTCCGCGCCCGACCACCATGACCGGTCGCGGAGCTGCTCGGGGGTCACGCCGACGGGCGGGAACCGGGCAGAGAGCGCGCTGTGCACCTCCCCCAGGACCTGCTGCGTCGCGACCTTGGAGGCCCCGTAGCCGATGTGGTGCTCGGTGTCGGCGGAGTCCAGCAGCGAGCGGCGGTAGTCCACGATGATGATGCGTGCCTGCTCCGCCGTGTACCGGCTCTCGATGCCGTGGATCAGCAACCGCAGCAGGTTCGACTTCCCGCATTCGGTGTCGCCGAAGACGGCGAAGTGCGGGTTCTTGACGAAGTCCAGGAAGACCGGCGACAGCGCCTCTTCTTCTATGCCGATGGGGATGCCGCGGTCGGAGTCCGCGGGGAGGGCGTCGAAGGGGAGCAGCGCGGGAAGCATCCGGATGGGCGGCGCCGGCGGCCCGCTCCACGCCTCCTTCACCGCCTGAACCATGGAGCGCATCCCCTGTGCCAGGTCGTCCGCGGAGGCATTGCCGTCGATGCGGGGCAACGCGGAGAGGAACTGCGCTCCGTCGGGCACGATCCCCCGCCCCGGGCGCCCCTCCGGCACGAGAGCCGCCGCTTCGGGGTCGATCTGGGATTGCGAAGGGTCCGGCAGGCGCAGTTCGAGGCAGTGGCGGAAGAGCTCCCTGATCCCGGGTTTGAACTCTGACCAGGACCCGGCCGTGACGATCAGGTGGAGCCCGGCCCCGAAACCGGCGCCGGCGAGGTCGGCGACGAGGTCTTCGACCCCATCCTCGACGTCCCGGAGCGCGCCCCAGTTGTCGATCACGAGGAACACGTCGCCGTACTCGTCGGGGGCCAGTGCGGGCGTCCTCCGCAGTTCCTGCCAGGTCGCCGCGGTCCTGGCTCCCGCGTCCTCGACCTTCCGGCGGCGGTGCTCGGCGAGCGCGGTGAGTTCGGCGATGGTGCGGTGCACCAGTTCCGGCTGCCGGCGGGACGCGATGGACCCGACGTGGGGAAGCTCGCCGAGGCCGCCGACCGCACCCGGGCCCGCACCGAAGTCCAGGCAGTAGAACTGGGCCTCCGCAGGGGTGTGGGTGAGCGCGATCGACGCGACGAGGGTCGCCACCAGGGTCGACTTCCCGGTGCGCGGCCCGCCGACGATGGCGAGATGCCCGGTGGCCATGCTGACCCCCAGCCACCTGAGGCTCTGCTCGCTGGGCACGTCCACGACTCCGGCGATGGAGGTCAGATCAGATACATGCCGCCGCTCATCGGCGGCGGTGAGGCCGCTGCCGGGCGTCCGCCGGAGCGGAGGCAGCAGCTGATCCAGCGTGTGCGACTCGTTCAGCGGCGGCTGCCAGATCCGGTGAGCGGCCGGCCCCTGCCCTTCGAGCCTGCTCAGGATCAGTTCGAGCGGGGACCCGCCGCCGGGCGCGGACGAACTCTTCACGTACGCCGCCCTCCCGGCACCAGTGCCGCCTGGAAGCCGATCATCGTGTCGGCGCCGAACTTCAGATAGCCCCTGCCCGGCTGGTTCGGCAGGGTGTAGGCGTCCGGCACGCCGAGCATCATCCGCGACTCCTCGGCCGAGTAGGTGCGCATGCCGATGCGGTAGGTCATGTGGGCCCCCAGGCGCCGGGACGTCGCCTCGTCGAAGCGCTGCGAGGACAGCAGCAGATGGACGCCCAGCGACCGGCCCCTGCGGCAGATGTCCTCCAGGCCGTCGGCGAACGGCGGCCAGAGCGACGGCAGCTCGGCGAACTCGTCGATCACGATGAGCAGTGCGGGCAGCGGCTCCAGTTCGGCGCCCTGCGCCCGGGCCTCCTCGTAGGCCCGCTGCGTCCCGTGGTCGCGGGACTGCAGCAGCTTCCGCCGCCGGGCCAGCTCGGCGGCCAGCACGGCGCGCAGACGCTCGATGAGCGCGAGCTCGTCCTGCAGGCCGGTGACGACCGCCGACACATGCGGAAGACGCTCGAAGCCCCCGAACGTGCCGCTCCCCTTCCCGTCGATGAGCAGGAAATTGAGCACCTCCGACGAATGGGTGACGGCCAGGCTGAGGACGAGCGTGCGCAGCAGCTCCGACTTGCCGGACCCGGTCGCTCCGACGAGCAGCCCGTGCGGGCCCACCCCGCCCTCCGCGGGCTCCTTCAAGTCCAGTTCGACGGGCCGCCCGAGGAGGTCCACGCCGATGACGGGGCGCAGCAGCTTGTCGCGCGTGCGCCGCGACCACGCGCCGGACGTGTCGAACGTGGACGGGTCCGGCACGCCGATGAGTTCCAGCAGGCCGGGCGACCGCATGGCGGGGCCGTCCTGGCCGTCCAGCGCGGGGACCCGCGGCCCCCGCCACGCCGCCGCGATCCGGCCGACCAGCTCGTCGACCGCCGCCGAGTCGTCCTCCGGCGTCCCGTCCGGGCCCTCCGACGCCGCCGGCACCGCGATGCGCACGTAGCGGCCGCCGCGGGACAGCCCGAATCCGGGGCCGCTCGGCGGCAGCGCGCCCGCGAGCTGCGCGTCGATGCGCGACTCCTGCGGGTCGGCGAGGGCCAGCTCGATCCAGTTGCTCAGGTGGGGGAGCAGCTCGTCCGGGATGTCGCGCCAGCGGTCGGACGAGACGGCGAGGTGCATCCCGTAGTAGGCGCCGAGCTGGGCGATGCGCAGGCACAGGCGGGCGAACTCGGGGTAGCGGTCCGCGAAGTCCGGCCAGGAGTCGATGAGCAGGAAGACCTCGCCGACCTCGTCGCCCGGGATCTCGCCCCGCAGCCTCCTGGAGCGGAACAGCCGCGGCGAGCGGATCCGCAGCATGCCGCACACCTGCTCCCGGCGGCTCAGCAGGGCCGCCGCGCCCTCCACGATCTCCCGGACGGCGTCCCGCTCCGAATAGTCGGCGATCTTGCCGACGTGCGGCAGCCCGGCCAGCCGCGCCAGCCCGTCCGGCTCCCCGTGCAGCGCGTAGATCTGGGCCTCCGCGGGGGAGTGGGTGAGCGCCAGCGAGCACGCCAGCGTGCGCAGCACCGACGTCTTTCCGCTCCACATGCCGCCGACGATCCCGACGTGCGCGGCGCCGCCGGAGAGGTCGAGCGTGAGCGTCTCGCGCAGCCCGTGCTCGGGGTCGTACATGCGGCCGAGCGGCACGGCGAAGGTGCCGTTGCGCGGCCAGCCCGGGGCGCACAGGCCCCGGTCCTCGGTCGGCACCAGCGCCGGCAGCAGCTCGGTGAGCGGCAGGCTCTCCTCCCCGAACGGGTCGGCCCGCGCGTCGGCGTCCCGGTGCCAGAGCGCCGCCTTGGCGATCGGGATGTTGCCCTGCACCCCGGACGTGAACTCGGTGGGCGTCTGCGGGACGCCCGACCGGCGCACATGGTCCTGGATGTGCACGAACAGCTCGTGGGCGGTGATGACGCCGTCGTTGTCGGCGTCCGCGCGTCCCGTGCCGAGCCCGTCGATGATCGCCTCGGTGAAGACCGAGCGGAACGGGCCCGACCGGTGCTTCATGGTCTCGCCCTCGTAGGCGAACTCCAGGACGTCCGAGGCCGCCATCACGTACGTGCCCTTGCCCGCGGCCTGCGCGCTCAGCTCCCCGCCGTCCGTCGCCGCGAACGGCTCCATGCCCTGCACGAACGCGCCGCCGTAGCAGCAGTCGAGCAGCAGGATCTTCCCGGCGGCGCGGCACCGGCTCATCTGCTCCTCGACGAACCGCGCGGACACCGACGTCGACTCGGGGAGGTCCCGCCGCGTCCGGACGGTGGTGAAGAACAGCCGCCCGTGCTTGTCGCGGATGCCGTGGCACGACATGTAGAGCATGACGGTGTCCGCCGGGTCGCGCCGGCCGAACAGCTCCTCGATGTGCTCCTCGATCGCCGACTTCGGCTCGTTGGCCAGGACGAGCACCCGGTCGAAGTAGCCGATCGAGTCGTCCTCCAGCAGCGCGGCGAGGCGCCGGGCGTCCTGCGCGGGCGAGCGCAGCAGCCGCAGGCCCGGGTCGACGTACTCGGTCGTGGCGACCAGCAGGGCGATCCTGCTCATGCCGGGCTTCGGGACCCCGTCCTCATCCGTCCCCCTCGCGGCGCCGCAGCCACCGGTCGATCAGCTCGCGCTGCTCCTTGGCCGACAGCCCCTCCACCGCCAGGGAATCGTCGCCCTCGACCAGTTCGACTTTCCGCGCCTCGGTCCGCTTGCGCCATTCCGCGACGAGGCCGACCAGCGCGCGCAATGCCGCCCGGGAGAAGACGCCGCTGACGATGAGCGTCCCGATCGCGGCCACGGTGGCGCTTTTTGCGCCCTCCGGCGATTCCTCCTCGGGGCGCTCGACCTCCGTCACGGAATCGAGCAGAAGAAGCTCTTCCTCCAGACTGCGGGTCAGCTCGTCGAGTTCCTGGAGATCGTCGCCCTCGATGATCACTGAGATACGGGTCGCCCGCACGATCCTCACCCCGTCCGCTCGCCCCTCGGCCGCGCCTGCTCCGGCAGATTATCCACCCCGTTGAGAAACCTGCCACCGCTTCCGGACATGGGACGAGAGCCGCCCCCGGGCCTAGGGCGGCTCTCGCCGTTTCGGGTGTCAGGGAGCCCAGGGAGAGGTGACGGCCCAGGTGACGTCGGCCGCCCAGTTCGCGGACGCGTCGAAGTCGTGGGAGCCGCCGTTGCTCGCGATGTAGACGGTGTCGTTGTAATGCCGGATGAACCGGTCGGGGTAGTTGTAGGAGGCGAAGGACGTCCCGCTGCCGCTCTTTCCGGGCTGCGGGCAGAACGTGGCGTCGGCGCGGAAGATCGCGGACCCGTCCATCGGCTGCCGGTAGAGCTGGTAGTTGAAGTGCCGCAGGAAGTCACCCGGGTAGTTGCGGGACTCGAACGACACGCAGGAGTCGTCCGCCAGCCCACGGCGCACGATCCATGATCCGTCGTTCTTGTCGAGCGACGAACTGCCGGACGAGATCACCGAGGTCACGGCGTTGTCGTTCTGGTGGCGGATGTACCGCGTGGTGCAGCAGGCCGTCGTCGCGCGCAGCGAGATCGTCGAGCCCGGCGTCAGGCCGCCCGCCGGGACGGGACTCGGCGCCCCGTATCCGACCGACACGATGTTGGCCTGGACGGCGTTCTCCGCCGCGTCGCTGGGCAGCCCCGAGGTCATCACGCCCTCGAAGAAGTTGCCGACGGCGCTGTTGCTGTTGTCGCCGCCGATGCCGAGGATGATCGCGCCCTCCTTGTGCATCGGCGAATACCCCGGCCGCGACGTCGGCAGCGGCCCCGAATAGCGCGTGGACAGCCCGCCGGACTGGGCGTTGCCGTCCTTGATGGCGAAGAAGTTCGTCCCGTTGTTCTTCAGCGTCGCCGTCACGAACGGGTTCCGGCTGCCGGTGTTGCCGGTGTTCTCACTGCCGCCGTTGGCCGACTGGAACAGGCCGTTCTCCAGGTCGGCCATCACCCATGGACCCGAGCCGTGGCACGGCGAGAACCAGCACAGGGTGCCGAAGTAGATGGCGTCCATGTGGCCGTTGCCGTTGTCCAGGTTGTTGGTCTCGGCGTTGCCGTAGTCGAAGCAGCAGCCGCTGTTGAAGTGCGTCGCGGAGGTGACCATGTACATCCCCTCCGGCTGGCTGCCGGTCGCCACGCCCGACGTCGAGTTGTCGCGGTAGCCCATGCGCCCGGAGAACGACGCGCCGTACACCGTGCGGCCGCCCGCGGTGACCGGCAGCGCGTCCGCCGGCACGGGGTCGTCCTGGCCGCCGACGCCGCCCGGAGGCGCGGGGGTCAGATCGTTGTGGCGGGACGTCTGGTCGTAGATGACCGAGATGACGCAGGTGGTGCCGGCGCAGAACGAGTCCTGCGCCCCGGCGTCGGCGTACCCGCCGGCCGAGAGGACGCCGATGTCGCGCGTCCGCCCGTCCGACGCCCGGCGCACCTGGTACAGGCGGCCGCCGTACGAGCCGAACAGCGCCCGCGTCGTACTGTGCGCCGCGACGCACGGCGTCCCGGCGGAGCCGTAGATGTCGCACGGCAGCGGCCCCGCCGCCAGCGACCGCCCCGGCATGCCGGCCACGAGGCCGAGCGCGGCGATCACCGCGGCGAACAGCGCCGTCCTTTTCCATTGCGCTAGCCGTAACCGAACCGCCATGGGAGCTGTCCTTTCTGCTGCCGACTCCTATTACGGGCGGGGGACGGCACAAGTTAGCGCTCACAAGTCGACCAAGAGCCGTCACATGCGACCCTCGCGACCTGCGATGTCTTTCTGAAGCCTAGAATGTTATCGCTAACATGAACCGGCCGAGGCAGCCCTCCCTCATAGGGTCGTGGTTTCAGGGCGGTGCTGCGAGCACATAACATTCCGCGGACGCTGTCAAGCCCCAATTGCAAGGGCCCGCGGAGGACTACCTCACCCGGGCGACCGCGCAGTACGTGTAAGCCTCCGCCGGAGTGGGCCGCGGCTGGACCTCGTCCTCGGCCCGCCATTCGGCCACTGACACGATCCCGGGCTCGACCAGCTCCATGCCCTCGAAGAACCGCGTGAACTCCGCCTCGCTGCGCCCGAAGAACGGCCCGTACCGCCCCGCGGCGATCGCGGCCGCCTCCTCCTCGGTCAGGAAGTCGTTGGTGGCGTGCGACATGACGAGATAGCTGCCCGCCGGCAGCGCATCGACCAGCCGGGCGACGATCCCGTACGGGTCGTACTCGTCCGACACGAAATGCAGCACCGCGGTGAGGACGAGCGCTATGGGCCGGGAGAAGTCGAGCGTCCGCAGGAGCTCCGGATGATCCAGTATCTTCCCGGGTTCGCGCACGTCGGCGTCGATGTAGGCGGTGACGGAGTCGGGGCCGCTGGTGAGCAGGGCACGCGCGTGCACGAGCACGATCGGGTCGTTGTCGACGTACACCACGCGCACCTCGGGCACGGCCTCCTGCGCGATCTCGTGCACGTTGGGACTGGTGGGAATGCCCGTGCCGATGTCGAGGAACTGGTCGATCCCCACCTCATTCGCCAGGTAGGACACCGCCCGGCGCATGAACCGCCGGTTCTCGATGACCGCCGTCCGCACGGTGGGGAACGCGGCGGCGATCGCGTCCCCTGACTCCCGGTCGGCCGCGAAGTTGTCCTTCCCGCCGAGCCAGTAGTTCTGCCGCCGCGCCGGATGCGCCACCGTCGTATCGATCCGCGCCGACAGTTCAGCGCTCTCGTCCAGCTCGCTCACCAAGACACCTCCACCCTCCGACCACCCCCGAAGTGCCCACCCAATGGTAGACCTCGGCCCCTTCCCCCCGACGCCGATCGCCCCAGGACCGCGTGAGCCAGAGAATCCCCCGGGCCGGCCCAGCACGATGCGTCGCCACGACCAATGCCTGGACGCTGGATCAAAGACGGTGCAAGCCCGACCCACCGCAGCCCCGCCTTAATTAGCGGGCTTTCGTGAGCTGCCCGGACGGGCCTGGCCGAACGGTGGCGCGGCTGAACGGCGGTCGCAGTTCCAGCTAACCCACTGAGGCTGGACTCCCAAGAAGCCCCCGAGGCCCAGCAGGAAGTGGCGCCCCTTGGGGGGCCTGGGGGGAGCCCCCCAGATCGGGGGGCATGGGGGGTCGCCCCCCAAAAGAAATAAGGCCCCCGGGAAGTAACCCCGAAGGGGCTACGAACATAGGAGGCCCGAGTGCGCCGTCAGGGACTTGAACCCCGAACCCGCGGATTAAGAGTCCGCTGCTCTGCCAATTGAGCTAACGGCGCGTGTCTGGTGGGCCTTGGCCTTGGCCGGGGCCCTCGCGACAGGAAGAACAGTACCAGGGGCTGCGGAGCAGTGCGAATCGGTTTAGTCCTGGGCGGGGAGGACGCTGACCATGCCGCGCCAGAGGGCGATGGCGGTGGCGCGGGAGCTGACGCCGAGCTTTGCGTAGATGCGGTTGACGTGGTTCTTGACGGTCTTCTCGGACAGGAAGAGCTGGCGGGCGATCTCGCCGTTGGAGCGTCCGGTGGCGATGAGGTCCATGACCTCGGATTCGCGGGCGGACAGGCCGAGGGTGGTGCGGGAGGCGGCGCGGACGCCGCGGATGAGGTCGGGGGCGGTGAAGGCGCCGGGGACGAGGTGGCCGCAGGCGCCGGCGCGCAGCGCGGTCTCGACGGCGGGCTGGTCGCCGGAGTGGAGGAAGACGCGGGAGGCGGCGCTGAGGGCGGCCGCGTGGGCGGCGGAGGCCGCGTCGAGCAGGACGATGTCGGGCCGCAGGCGCTCCGCGAGGGTGCGGGCGGCTTGGGGGTCGGGGGTGTCGGCGACGACCTGGAGTTCGTCGCTGGCGTTCAGGAGGGAGATCACGTCCGCGCGGACCTGGGGGTCGGCGTCCACGACGAGGACGCGCAGCGGGGCCGTCTCATCGACACTCATCCGTTGCCCTTGGCGTGTCGTTGACATTTATAGGGACGGAGCATAACGGGACGATCTTCAAGAGTCGATGGACCGCGCCGCACACGGCGAAGGCCCCGGCTGGACGGCCGGGGCCTCGGAGCTGGGGTGAGTGAGGGGACTTGAACCCCCGACATCTTGGACCACAACCAAGTGCTCTGCCAGCTGAGCTACACCCACCGTGGCCGGGAGCGCGTCCCGGCTCCAAGTAGTGTAGCGGCTCCGGGAGGGTGGGTCAGCCGGAGGAGACCTTGGCGGCGATGGAGCGCGCCGTCTCGGAGTCGGGGCCGGGCTGCGGGACGAACACGGCGGCGCGGTAGTAGCGGAGCTCCTGGATGCTCTCGGTGATGTCGGCGAGGGCGCGGTGGCCGCCCTTCTTCTCCGGGCTCGCGAAGTACACGCGCGGGTACCAGCGGCGGGCCAGTTCCTTGATGGAGGAGACGTCCACCATGCGGTAGTGGAGGTGGGCGTCGAGGGCCGGCATGTCGCGTGCCAGGAAGGACCGGTCTGTGGCGATGGAGTTGCCGCACAGCGGCGCCTTCTTGGCGTCCTTCACATGGGAACGGACGTAGCCGAGGACGGTGTCCTCGGCCTCGGCGAGGGTGACGCCGCTCGGGAGGGCCTCCAGTAGCCCGGAGGTCGTGTGCATGTCCCGGACGACTTTGGTCATGCGGGTCACGGTCTCCGGGGGCGGCTTGATGACGACGTCCACGCCCTCGTCGAGGATGTTGAGTTCACTGTCGGTGACCAGGGCGGCTATCTCGATCAGCGCGTCATTCCGCAGGTCGAGTCCTGTCATCTCGCAGTCGATCCAGACCAGCCGCTCGTTCATGGGATTCACCCTACGGCCATGAACGACTGCGCGGGGCGTCGAGCCCGCGGAATTAGGAGGTCACGCGCTGGGCGATATGTCCCGGAATGGGAATGCCGGGGCGGAGTTGCGGGTCGGGGGACGGCTCGCCGAACGTCTGGGCGACGGGGAGGACGCCGGCCCAGGTGTCCGTGGCGTAGTCCTCTTCCGCGTCCGACGGAGGGGCCTGGCGGATCTTGACCGACGCCTCGTCCAGGGAGAGGGCGATCACGGAGGTCGCGGCGAGTTCCTTCCGGTTGGGCTTGCGCGTCGCGTCCCACTGGCCGCGGACGAGGTGCTCGACGATGGCGCGGAGGCCGGTCTGCTTCTCGTCCGGGTCGGTGAGGAGCCGGGGCGTCCCGTAGATGACGGCGCTGCGGTAGTTGACCGAGTGGTGGAACACGGACCGGGCGAGGACGAGGCCGTCCAGGTGGGTGACGGTGACGCAGATGTCCTGGGACGGGGCCGCCATGAGGCTGCTCGCGCCGGTGGAGCCGTGCACGTAGAGGGTGTCGTCCAGGCGGCCGTAGCAGGTGGGCAGGACGCGCGGCGAGCCGTTCACGACGACGCCGAGGTGGCAGATCATGCCGGCGTCCAGGACCTCGTAGAGGGCGGCCCGGTCCGTGCCGCCGCGTTCCGGATGCCTGGTGAGACGGGTGCGGGAGGTCGATGAGAGTGCGTTCATGTCCGTCTACGCTAGGAGGCGAGTGGCCTGGTCGGTATGGCCACTTGGCGCGCAAAGCCGGAGACCACTTTGTCGATCGATCTGCCTCTCGTCGTTGACCGGGACGCCGGGGAGCCGATGAGCGCTCAGCTCGTCGGCCAGCTCCGCGACGCGATGACGGAGGGACGCCTCGCCGCGGGAGAGCGGCTCCCCTCCAGCAGGGCGCTGGGCAAGCTGCTGGGCGTCAGCCGCACGGTGGTGACGGAGGCTTACGAGCAGCTCTACGCGGAGGGCTGGCTGGAAGGGCGCCACGGTTCCGGGACGTATGTGACCGAAGGCGTGGCCGCCGCGCCTGTGCCCAGGCCGCAAGAACCGACCACGAGACCGGCTCCGAGGGCGACCCAAAATGAGATCGACCTGAGGGCGGGTGCCGCCTGGACCGGGGCCCTCGACACACCGGCTTGGCGCCGAGCATGGCGTCTTGCCGCGGGCAGGCCGCCTCAGCAGCGCCAAGACCCGCACGGCCTGCCGGGCTTGCGCGAGGCACTCGCCGACTACCTCAGGCGTAGCCGCGGCGTGCGCTGCCCTGTGGACGGGCTGCTCGTCACACGGGGTGCGACGAACGGGCTCGATCTGCTTGCCGCGACCGTACTTCGCCCTGGCGACCGCGTCGGGGTGGAGGACCCGGGCTATGGGAAGGCGCGCATCGTCCTAGAGGGACGTGGTGCGGAGCTCGTGCCGTGCCCTGTGGACGAGCACGGCCTCATCGTCGACGGCCTGCCCGACGATCTGCGCCTCGTCTACACGACGCCGTCGCACCAGTACCCGATGGGCGGCGTGCTGCCCGTCCCGCGCCGGCGGGCCCTGCTGGCCTGGGCGAGGCGCAACGGGGCGCTCATCGCCGAGGACGACTACGACGGCGAGTTCCGGTTCGACGTCGCGCCCCTGCCCGCCCTGTACGGGCTCGACCCGGACGTGGTGGTCTACCTCGGCACCACGGCGAAGATCCTCACCACGGACATGGGCGTCGGCTGGCTGGCGGGCCGTCCCGACCTGGTGGAGAAGGTGGCGGCGCGCCGGATGGAGCTGAACGACCGCACGGCCATCGTCCCGCAGGACGCGCTGCGCATCCTCCTGGAACGGGGTGATCTCGACCGGTATGTCCGCAGGATGCGCGCCGAGTACGCGCGGCGCCGCGAGGTGGTCGTCCGCGCGCTGGACGGCCTCGCGCTGCGCGGCGACACCGCGGGGCTGCATCTGGTGGTGGACGTCCCGCAAGGCGAGGCGCGCCGCGTCGCGGCCGAAGCCGCCGAACGGGGCGTCCTGGTGGAGACCCTGGAGCGCTACTGCACGGAACCGGGGCGGGCCTCCGGGCTGTTGATCGGCTACGGCTCCGCCGCGACCGCGAGCGAGCTGCGCAAGGGATGCGAGATCATCCGGGCGCTGAGCGGCAGGCCCTGAACTCAGTTCGACATGGCGGACTGGCCGACCGGCACGGGCTCCGAGGCGGGGCGCAGCGGCGGGTCGCCCTGCGGCGGCCGGACGGGGTCGGGCGTGCGCGGCCGCGGCGGCAGCAGCCGGCTCCCGCCCGGCGCGCTGGGCGCGCGCGGCTTCGGGATGGGCGTCACCGGGGTGTCCGGCCCGGTGATCCGCCGGATGTCGATGCCGCCCGGATCGGGCCGGTCGAGCGTCGGCACCTGCGAGGCGCCGTAGTGCCCGCCGCGCGCCCACTCCTTGCGGCTGCGGCTCGCGTGGTACGACTGCGGCGACGGCAGCGGGGGGCCGGCGGGCCAGCGGCGCGCGACGCCCCACGCGTCCAGCCACTGGACGAGCGCGTCGAGGCCGGTGAGCAGAGATGCGGTGAACGGGGTCCGGGACTGGCCGACCACCATGATCTGCGCGCAGACGCGGCCCTCCCGGCCGACGCGGTCGCCGAGGAGCAGGGCCGCGCGGGTGATCGGGAGGAGCTGGACGATCTCGCCGGTGCCGGGATGCCACACCAGGTGCGCCGGCCGGCCCTCCTTGACGAGGTCGGCGGCCACCGAGCGCGCGGAGACGATGCGCGGATCGTGCTCGCCGGCGCACCAGACGGCGCGGGGAGCACCTCCCCGCAACGCTCCGCCGTCGTGTCGTGCCGGCATGCGTCCGGCTCCCGGCAGCCATGCGTCTGCCACGGTGCGTCCCCCCCAATCGGGCGGTCTAGTCCCGAATGGTCTAGTCCTCTTCTCTTAGCCCAGCGGGACTCATAAGTCCAGCCTGCCGTCTCATGGGCCGGGATGACGGCGGTCGACATCCGTACCTGGGGGAGGCCCCGCGCGCTCGGGTGTCGTCGCTGAGGCGTACCCCCGGTGTCCAAAGATTCCACCTTGAGGCACCTTTTTCTCCAGAGACTCTCGGTGAAATACCCGTCCAGGGACGGAAGCCGCACCGTTCGGCCAGGTCAGCCGGGATGCTGAAGGCCAGGTGAAGCCTTCCTGCAAGTCGGCCGGAAGTGGCCGACAACGGATCGCGCGTATACGCGTCGTCGCGCGCGTGGCGGCGTCCGGGTACCGGGGTGGGGTTCACAGCCCGGACCGAGCAGCGTTCTAATAGGTCGTCATGACCGTTGACGCAGAACTGCCGGCCGGGGTCCCCGGCATCGACGTCCCCCGCCTCGCGGCCTGGCTGTCCCGCGAGGTGCCCGGTGCGGGGCGGATCACCGCGATCGACCTGATCGCGGGCGGGCGTTCGAACCTGACGTACGGGATCACCCTGGACGGCGGCCGCCGCGTCGTGCTGCGCCGGCCCCCGCTCGGGCACGTCCTCCCGACGGCCCACGACATGGGGCGCGAGTACCGGGTGCTGTCCGCCCTCGGCGGCGGGACGGACGTGCCGGTGCCGAAGACGCTGGCGTTCTGCGACGACGAGGACGTCATCGGCGCCCGCTTCTACGTCATGGACTTCGTCGACGGCCGCGTCCTGCGCACCCGGGAGGACGCCGAGGACATGACGCCCGAGCAGGCCCGCGGCCTGTCCGCGGCGCTCGTGGAGGCGCTCGCGGCGATCCACACCGTCGACGTGGACGCCGTCGGGCTGGCGGACTTCGGGCGGCCCAACGGCTACATGGAGCGGCAGCTCAAGCGCTGGGGCAAGCAGTGGGACAGCTCGCAGGAGGCGATCCGGGCCACCGGGACGGCCCGCGACCTCCCCGAGTACGACCGGCTCGCCGCCCGGCTCGCCGAGCGCCTGCCGGCGGACGCCCCCGCCCGGCTCGTCCACGGCGACTTCCGGCTCGACAACGCCCTCGTCCGGCTGGAGCCGCGCCCCGAGATCGCGGCCGTCGTCGACTGGGAGATGTCGACGCTGGGCGACCCGTTCTCCGACCTCGGCCTGACCCTGGTGTACTGGGCCGAGGCCGCCGACGCCGAGGAACTGCCCGTCGGCGCGACGATCACCTCGGCGCCCGGCTTCTACACGCGCCGCGAGTTCACCGACCGGTACGCGTCCCTGACCGGGTTCGACCTCGCCGACCTCGACTTCTACGTCGCGTTCGCCTGCTTCAAGCTGGCGGTCATCCTGGAGGGCATCCACGCCCGCTTCCTGCAGAACGCGACCGTCGGCGAGGGCTTCGACCAGATCGGCGGCGGCGTCCCCATCCTCCTGGAGCGCGCCCACCGCACCCTGGACACCGGCTCCATCTCCTGACGCGCCGCGGCCGCGCCGGGCGGGCGCGCGCCCGCCGGGCGCAGCCGCGGCCCCGTCAGCAGTAGAAGACGCGGGCGGATCCGCCGGGCGCGACCGACACCGATCCGCTTCTGCGCCCGAAGCAGATGACGTTCGTCCGGGACACGGTCACGCGCGCCGTCTCGCCGGAGGACAGGTGGCCGTTTCCGCTCGCGCTCAGCTCGCCGGACGTCCCGGTCACGCGCCAGTTCACCGCCCCGCCGACGGCGGTGATGGTGATGGTGCACGACGCGTCGTT
Source organism: Actinomadura sp. (assembly GCF_044508335.1). NCBI lineage: Bacteria > Bacillati > Actinomycetota > Actinomycetes > Streptosporangiales > Thermomonosporaceae > Actinomadura > Actinomadura sp. The sequence continues at coordinate 9,502 of NZ_JBIQHY010000091.1, read as the reverse complement.
GCCCATGCTGCATCCCTGCACGGACAGCCTGCCCGCCTTCGGCGGCTCCGGAGCCTTCGTCGTCGGCGGGGCCGGGGCCTTGGTCGTCGGCGTCTTCGACGGGGTCTTGGACGGCGACGGCGACTTCGACGGCGACTCCGACTCGGTCGGGGACGGCGAGGTGACCGTGGGGGACGGGTCGGTCGGCGTCGCCTCGGGCGCCCCGGAGTCGCCCGGCGAGCCGCTGTCGCCGGGCACCGCCGGGCCGGTCGCCGCGGCGTCCGTCCCCCCGTTCCCGCTGTGCAGCCAGGACCAGGCGCCGACGCACAGGACCGCCATCCCGACGGCCACGGCGACGGCCGCGAGGACCGGGCCGCGCCGCCGGGGCGACCGGTCGCGGGCGCGCGGCGCGGCCGGCTGGTAGGGCAGCGGCCAGCCGTACTCGTCGAACGGCTCGGTCCACGCGGCGATGGCGCGGCGATTCCCGGCCCGGTCCTCGGCGGTGGCGGCGGTCAGCACGTCCAGCCGCAGCTCGGCGGGGATCGCCGCGATCGGCAGGACGGACAGCAGCCGGTCCGGCGGCAGCGCCGGCGTCTCCCGCTCCTCGCACACCGGGCAGCTCGCCACGTGCCGGACGAGCGAGGCCGCGGTCTGCGGCGTCAGCGGCCACGACTCGGTCAGCGCCGCGACGCTCGGGCAGTCCTTCCAGTGGTTCTGCGCGATGAGGGCGGCGCGCAGCGCGGCGGCGAGGTCCTCGCGGGCCTTCTGGACCAGCGCGAGCGTCTCCTCCAGCGGGATCCCGAAGACCCCGCACACGTCGACCTCGTCCAGCTCGTGCCGGACCGACAGGTCGATCGCCTCCCGCTGCCGGCCGTTGAGCGCGGCGAGCGCGCTGTGCGCGAGCAGCCGGCGCTCCTCCCGGCGGGCGAGCTGCTCGGGGGTCAGGTCGTCGTCGGCCTCCGGCGCCTCCTGCCCGATGTGCCGGTTCGGGCTGTCGCGGCGCCGCATGCACTCCTTGCGGGCGATCGCGTAGAGCCAGCCGCGCAGCCGGTCCGGCTCGGTCAGCCGGTGCACGTGCTCGCGGGCCGCGATGATGACGTTGCGGAGCGCGCCGGCCGCCTCCACCCGGTCGCGGAGCAGGCCGTGGCAGTAGTCGTAGAGGAACGGCGCGTACGTGTCGTACACCTCGGTCAGGGCGATGACGTCCCCGGCTCGCAGCGAGTCCGCCAGCCTCTGGTCGTCGTTCCGCCCGGGCCCTGGCTCACCGGCCACGGGAACCCTCCCAGTCCAAGTCGGTGGTGTTGTGGATCGTGCCCCCGGCGAGCCCCGACGCCTGTCGGTCGACTCTGGGTGCCTGATCTTGCCACCAAGTTGCTGGGATTTCTCCCTTATGAACGGATTCTGTGACGGCTTCGGTACGCCATGTGGCCATCTGTCCTAGTCGAAGGCCACCCGGTCATGTAAATGTGATCTAGCTCACGTTGAGGGTCAGCCGCCGCCGTTACCGCCGTCCCCGCCGCCTCCGGGCCCGCCGTCCGTCGGGCAGGACAGCGTCACGCCGCCGGTATTGCCGGTGGAGAAGCTGACCGTCCCGGTGCCGCCGGGCGGGGTGCAGGTGCCGCTCACCCGGACGAACGCGGTCTGCCCGCTGCGGAGCGTGCCGCCGCCGGTGGCCTGGAGGCCGTCGGACGCGCCCGTCACGGACCAGGTCACCGTCCCTCCCACGGCTCGCACCAGGATGGTGCAGGAGCCCGGCCCGGCGCCCCTGATCGTGCAGGAACCCACCGACAGGGTTCCGGTGGAGGGCTTCTGCGTGGTCGGGCGGGGCTGGGAGGAGCGGGTGGACGGCTTGCGGGTCGGGGTCGGCGTGGGAGTCGCGGACGTCGTCGTGGGGGTGGGCGTCGGGGTCTCGCTCAGCGTGGGCGTGGGCGAGTCCAGCGGGTCCTCGGACTCCGGCGGCGACGACGGGTCGAGCACCGACGCCGTCGCCCCGCCCGACGGGCCCTGCGCGCTCGTCCCGCCGCTGGGCGACCCCGACATCACGTAGAAGGCCCCCGCCACGATCACGACGACCGCCGCCGCGGCGGCGAGCGCCGGCCACAGCGCGCGTGGGCTGCGCCGTTCGGAGACGTCCTGCACGGACCCCCGGTCGGCCACGACGGGCCAGCCCCACTCGTCCAGCGGCTCGGCCCGGTGCGCGATGTGCGCGAGGTCCGCGGCGAGCGCGGCGTCGGTGGCGGTGGCCATGACGTGCCCGCGCAGGTCGTTCGGCATCATCGCGACCGGCAGCACCTGCAGGAGCCGCGCCGCGGGCACCTCGCGGTCGCGCCGCGACCCGCAGGCGGGGCACGAGGCGACGTGCTGGACGAGCCTGCGCATGACCGGCGGCGGCGCCGGCCAGCCGCCCTCGTCCGCGATGGCGGCGATCTCGGGGCAGTCGCGGCGCCCGGTGCGGGCGATGTGGCAGGCCGCGATCGCCTCGTGCAGCCGGGCCTGCGCCGCGCGGGTCAGGTCGTCGGCCTCCTGCGCGCCGAGGCCGAGGACGCCGCCGACCTCGAAGGTGTCCAGGCCGTGCCGGAGCATGAGGTCGAGCGCCTCGCGCTCGCGCCCGCGCAGCGCCGACAGGCCGCTGTGCACGAGCCGGCGGGTCTCCTGCCGGCGGGCGAGCTCCGCGTCGTCCAGGAAGCCGTCCTCGACCTCGGGCGCCTCGTGCCGCTCGGCCGGCCGGTCGGGGTCGCGCAGCCGCCGCGTGCACTCGTTGCGCACGAGCGCGTACAGCCAGCCGCGGAACCGGTCGGGCTCGCGCAGGACGGGCACGTGCGCGTACGCGGCGATCAGGGCGTCGTGCAGCGCGCCGGCCGCCTGGTCCTGGTCGCGCAGCAGTGCGTGGCAGTAGTCGTACAGGCGGGCCGCGTAGCGGTCCATGACCTGGATGAGCGCGCTCGGATCGCCTGCGGCCAGGGATCGGGCCAGGCGTTCGTCGTCGGCGCGGTCGTAACTGGGCCAACCGGACACGAGGTCCTCCCGCGGGCAGTGTTCGTCTTCCGCGTCCGCGGCACTGGGGACCGTCCGGAAGATCCAAGAGGGGAGCGGTGCACTCGTCCGCCGCCGGTTCGCCCGGCGGTCGCATCCCCGTCTCGGGCTGGGGGAAAGTTGAGTCGGAGGCCCGACGGCCCCGCTCCCCGTCGGGCCTCCACACGTTTGACGATCGGCTGCTGCGCCCGGTTGACACCGAACCGCAGGAAAAAACAAGAACTACCTGACGCGTCCGTAAGATCACCGACTGCTGATCACTGGATCCGGCGGGACAGCATCTTGAGGAAGATCTTGGAGATCTCCTGCGGGGTCTGGGCGACCTGGACGTTGCCGTTGGTGGCCGCCGCGATCTGCTCCAGCTCGTTGCGGTCCACGCCCTTGCCGAACCCGATCATGTTGACCTGGATCGGCTTGTTCGGGTCCTGCATGGCCTTGAGCTGCTTCAGCGTCTCCTTCAGCGTGGGGCCGCCGTCGTCGTCGTTCTTGCCGTCCGTGAGCAGCAGGATCGAGTTGCCGAACTCCGGCTTGTAGGTCTCGTTCATCTTCTTGTACGCGGCCAGCATCGTCCGGTACAGCCCGGTGTCGCCGTTCGGCTTCGGCTTCATCGAGTTGAGCGTGGAGAGGACGAGGCCGCGCCGGGTGTTGGACCCGATCCGCTCGCCGAGCGGGCCGATCGGCACCGTGACCTTGTAGGGCAGGTCGCCGTTCATGTTCGTGGAGAACAGCCACTGGCCGAGCTCGGTGTCGTTGGACATCATGCTCAGCCCGCCCTGCGACACCTGCGCGATGGCCTGCAGCCGGTTGGTGTTCGGGCCGACCTTCTCCAGCATCGAGCCGGACACGTCGATCAGCGTCAGCATGCGCAGGCCGAGCGTCAGCTTCGACCACGCCTGCATGATCTTCGCGACGTCCTGGCTCTTCGGCGTGGGCAGCTGCCGCGGCTTGGCCGGGCTGACCCCGGCCGCCTGGTTGAAGCCGGACGGCGCCTTGCTGTCCGGGGTGCGGAAGCCGAGCGCGAGGACGTCCTTGCGGGTCGCCTCGGTGCTCATCGCCTTCTCCAGCAGCCTGGCCGCCTTCTGCTTGGCGGCGTCCTTGCTGGTGACGGTGAACGGGTAGTCCAGCGACAGCGTGCCCTCGATCGGGTACAGCGCCACCGCGGGCTCCGCCGGCTTCGTCTGGTTGTACTGGTACAGCGCCTGCTCGGACGACAGCGAGATCGGCTTCTTGCCGCCCTGGTCCTTGCGGAACGCCGCGAACTCCGCCTCCGTCGTGGGGACGGTGCTCTCCCGGACCGTCCGGACGATGCCGGTGAAGATCGAGTCGCGGTTGGGGTCGTTCGCCAGCAGCATGCTCGTCACCATGAGCGAGCCCATGCCGGCCGCGTTCTTCATCGGGTCGGGCACGACCAGCCGCACCGAGCCCGCCGGGATCATCTGGTTCTTCGTCACCGCGCCGCCCGCGGTGCCGCCGGCGGCCTTCAGCAGGTTGTCCCACGAGGGGCTCGCGGTGATGCCCTGCTTCTTCAGCTGGACGGCGAGCGACTGCGGCAGCCCCACGACGATCGGGCTCTTCGCGAGCGTCGTCTTGGTGGAGATGACGCCGCCCTTGTCATCGCCCTTGGCGCCGGCCTGGGCCAGCGAGATCCACAGGGACGAGTCGGGGATCCACACGTCAGGGCGCTCGTTGGACCCGCTCGCCAGGGCCTGCCCGGACAGCATGGGGGTCACCGACGCCGGCTCGACCTTCTTCACCGTCGCCTTGACGCACTTGCCGTCGACCTTCTCCTTGCCGTCGTTGAAGCGCCCGGCGGCCTTCTCCACGACCGGCGCGATGTCCGGCGCCGCCGCGACCGACAGGTTCAGCGCGTCGTCGCCGGAGCAGCCGCCGCCGCTCTCGGCGAACGCGTAGACGCCGACGCCGAGCAGCAGCGCGAGGCCCACGGCCCCGGCCATCGGCCCGATCAGCGCGGTCGCGCTGCGCTTGCGCTTGCGGCGCCCGTACTCGTAGCCGCTGGAGCCGCTGTCGTAGCCGCCGGACCCGCTGTCGTAGCCGCCCGATCCGCCGCCGTAGCCGCCGGAACCGCCCGAACCTCCCGAGCCGCCGGAACCTCCCGAGCCGCCGGACCCGCCGAAGAACCCCGACGGGCCGCCGTCGGAACGGCTGATCGAGTCGTACTCGCTGTACCCGGTGCCGGCGAGCGGCGAGGACTCCGGCGGCGGGCCCTGCGGGGACGACTGGCGCGGCTCGCCCTGCGGGTACCCGCCGGACCGCCCGAGCCCGTAGCCGCCCGCGTCGGACGCACCGCCGAACCCGCCGGAGCCGTAGACCCGCTCCTCGGACGACTGCCGCGGGGTGAACCACTCCGGCGTCTCGCCGGACGCGCCGGGCGGCGCGCCCTGCGGTCCCGCCGGGGGCTGGTTGAGCGGGCGGGACTGCCCGTCCCGCGCCCCGAACCAGTCCGACGACCCGTCGTTGGCCGGACCGAAGACGGGCCTGGACGGGTCGTAGCCGCCGTCCATCCCTTCGGGGAAGTCATTGCGATGACGTCCGCTCATGGCCTGCCCTCGATTCACCAGAAACCCGCCGATGTTCCCCGGCACTGTAGTAGTACGAACCAGAGGTTACAAAGAACTCAAAACTGATAATGACGCAGGTCATCACCGTATGTCCCGACGAACCTGGCATTGCCCCTGGCCGTCACGGACTGTCGCCAACGCGGTACGGATCGGCGCGATCGCCGGTTCAAGACCGGCCGAATCCGGCCGCGCCGGGCGGCAGACTTGGGGACATGGCCCACCTCGTCCCCGTCTCGGACCCTGCCGACCCGCGCATCACAGACTACGTGCGCCTGCGGGATGTGAACCTCCGCAAGAGCCTGGAGGCCGAGCACGGCCTGTTCATCGCCGAGGGCGAGAAGGTGATCCGCCGCGCCGTCGCCGCAGGTCACCCCGTCCGCTCCCTCCTCATGGCGCGCCGCTGGGCCGACCCCCTCGCCGACGTCCTGTCCGGCGTGGAGGCGCCGGTCTACGTCGCGGACGACGCCACCATGGAGTCGATCACCGGCTTCCAGGTGCACCGCGGCGCCCTGGCGTCCCTCGAACGCCTCCCCCTGCCGGCCATCGAGGACCTCCTGAGCGGGGCCTTCCGCGCTGCGCCCGGCGCGGACGGGGCCGCGCGGCGGACGCCGCCGAGCCGCGTCCTCGTCCTGGAAGACCTGGTGGACCACGCGAACGTCGGTTCCATTTACAGGTGCGCAGCCGCGCTGGGCATCGACGCGATCATCCTGTCCCCGCGGTGCGCCGACCCCCTCTACCGCCGCGCGGTGAAGGTCTCGATGGGCGCGGTGTTCGCGATCCCGTACGCCCGGATGGCCAACTGGCACGATGACCTGGCCGAACTGCGCTCCGCGGGCTTCACCCTCCTGGCGCTGACCCCCGACCGGAAGGCCGCGCCCCTCGACGAGGTGCCGATGGGCGCCCGCACCGCCCTCATGCTGGGCTCCGAGGGCGACGGCCTCTCGTCCCACTGGCTGGACGAGGCCGATCAGGCGGTCCGCATCCCGATGAGCGAGGACGCGATGGCCGCCGGTGTCGACTCACTCAACGTCACCGCGGCCGCCGCCATCGCCTGCCACACCCTCCTCCGGCGATAGCGGGCGGCGGCCGGAATGGCGCTGAGGACGGAGTGTTCGGAGGCGGGATGACCGGCGGGATGATGAATCGAGTCGTGCACGACTCGGCGGCGGTCGAATTGAGCCGCATCGGGCGGTTGCCGAAGATTTCGCGCCAAGGCCCGGCGGCAACATATTCGGCATATGGTGTTGCGTTCCTGGGTGCAGGCGTTCATTGTCGGTAATGCCCGCCGGGATGGGGCGAGGGTGCGAATTCGAGGAATTGCCCCCGTTCTTTGGGCCTGGACATACTGGCGTCCAGGTCGTGGGGTGGCCTTCTCCTGCGGGGACGTGGACTCGGTGTTGAAAGGCTTGAAAATAGGGATTGCGAACTCTCGCTGTGCGCGTACGAGTTCCCAGTGCGGGCTATGCCGGTGCCACGGTGTACCGTCGGCGGTTTGTTCCTATGCGGTTGGCGCCGGGGCGTTATACAAAAGGCGCGGCGGCTGTGCCGCACAATCCGGGTGCTCGGCTTCTGACTGG
>NZ_JBIQHY010000091.1:0-2234 GCF_044508335.1 Actinomadura sp. | reverse complement strand
GACGGCGACTTGGACGGCGACTTCGACGGGGTCGGCGTGCTCGTCGTGGGCGTCGGCGAAGGCGAAGACTCGGGCACGACGTACGTGATGGTCATGGACGCCTTGACGGGGTCGAGGCCGGCCGCCTTGACGGTCACGGTGACCTTGTAATCCGTAGTGCTGTCGGGACCGTCCGCCGGGATGTTCAGCGTCGACTTGACGGTGCCGCTCTTCTCGTCGGCCAGGTCTCCGACTCCGCACTCCTCGGCGGTGAACGGCGAGCCGCAGACACCGGTGACCGTCGTTCCATCGAGGGTCGCCGCGACGTCCGTGACCTTGGCGTCCGCCACTTCGCCGCCGACGGCCGTGATGGTCGTCGTGATGTCGAAGGAGTCCTTCGGATCGACTTTCGCGGCGACCGGGGTGACGTGCACGTCCAGTTTCCCGGCGGCGGAGGCCGTGGTGCCCGGTGCGGATGGGCTCGGTGTGTCCGCGGCAAGGGCGGACGCGCCGCCGGCGGCCAGGACCGCGGCCGTGCCGAGACCGATGAACATCGGTTTGACTGCCGATCGGCAGATCACCGCCGCAGCACCTCCGTCGCGTCGCCGTTGAGCGCCCGTGCCCGTCACGCAATACCCGAGGGATCGCCTCGGGTATCAAGCGAACACGGATACCCGGGCCAAATCAACCCCGCCGGACGTCAGATCATCTCCTCCCGGACGTCCTCGATCTCGGTCGCGGGAGCCCACGCCTGCCAGACGCCCAGGTCGATGCGGTCGAGGCCCAGGTTTTCGGCGACCGGGGCCCGGCCGCCCGTGTACTCGACGCGCAGCCAGCTTTCATGCTCGCCGACGATGACGAAGCGCTCGCCGCGCCAGCGGCACGTCGTCCGGACGTAGCGGAGGTCCTCCACCTCGGACGCGGGGACGATCCGGCGGTACCGTCCGGGACGGAGCTCCTCGAACCCGTCCGTCGGGCCGGGCGCGTAGAGCCTGACCTCGCCGTCGGCGCCGGGCGCGGCCTCGAAATCGCGTCCGAGCCAGCGCGCGACGTACCCGTCCCGGATCATTGCGCCTCCCGTCCGTTCGTCTCCGGCCGGAGCCAGGCGAGCCGGTCCGGGTCGTACATCGCCACGAACCGCTCGGACCGGTCACGGCCGAGGTAGTACATCTCTGCCCCGTACGGGAGCCGGACGCTGTCGACCTTGTACTCGCGGATGGACCCGGCGCTCCCCGGCGCGAACCCGCCGCCCAGGAAAGGCGGCCGCTCGACTACCCAGCCGGCGTCGCCCCAGGCGGCCATCTCCGCCTCGTCCCGTCCGCCGAAGGGAATGCGGTACAGGTCGGGGCAGTAGGCGGGCCACCGGATGACGTACACGCCCTCGTCGGCGGGCGAGAACGGGGAGCCGTCGTACAGCAGCCCCAGCGCTTCGTACAGCTGGCCGGGCGTCTGCAGGTCGGCGACGTCGCTCGTCGAGTGCACGAACCCGCCGACGCGGTCGTAGCCCTGCTCCAGGTACCAGGCGACGTGCCCGTGCGGGACGACCTTCTGCATGATCGTCGGGGAGGAGACGGGGTCGTCCAGGTCGGTCGGCAGCTGTGCCGGCACCGCCTCGGGCCGCGCCGGCACCGCCTCGGGCCGCGGCGGCGGCGGGACCTCGTGCCGCGCCGGGACGAGCCCGACCCGCACCGCCCACTCGCTGAGCGCCCGCACCTGGTCGCCCTGGAGCGACGCCCCGATCCGCGTCCCGGGGTTGACCAGCATCGCCCAGTCGTCCCGCGGCCACGCGCCGATCAGCTCCCGGAAGTCCGCGTACACGAACCGCGACTCGGGCAGCACCTCGCGCAGCCGGACCAGCGACGTGAACACCTGCACGGCCGACTCGCCCCGCAGCGCGGCGTCCCAGCGGAACTCGCGCTGCATGGGCGTCACCTCAAGCGGCGCCGCCTCCGGAATCGGCACGAGAACGTTCGCGTTGAGCAGCACCCGCAAGAACGCGTCCGAGTCCGCGCCCAACGCGGCCTCGTAGAGCTCCTGGTCGATGCGGTTCCCCGGCTCGAACGGCGGCTCCACGGCCCGCAACGCCGGCCCGGCCCCGGCTGCCCCGGGCGGCCCCGCACCAGGCCGACCGGAGACCCCTTCGCCCGCCGGGACACCCGCCGTCCCGATGCCCGGCACGTCGGACGCGCCCGTACCGCCGCCGTGCGGCGAACCGGCGTGCTCGGCCCCGAAGGCCATACCGCCTGCGTGGCCGG
>NZ_JBIQHY010000015.1:86522-92743 GCF_044508335.1 Actinomadura sp. | reverse complement strand
CCTAGCGGAGGCCGGCCATGCGCTCCAGGCGGGCGATCCGGTCGGCGGTGGGCGGGTGAGTGGAGAAGAGCCTCCCGATCCCGGCGCCGGAGAAGGGGTTCGCGATCATCAGGGAGCTGGTGGTGGCGAGCTCCGGGTCCTGGGGCAGCGGCATCGCGCGGGTGCCGGCGTCGATCTTGCGGAGCGCGGAGGCGAGGGCGAGCGGGTCGCCGGTGAGCAGCGCTCCGGCGGCGTCGGCGGAGTACTCGCGGGTGCGGGAGATCGCCATCTGGACGACCGCGGCGGCGATCGGGCCGAGGACGAGCATCAGCAGGGCGCCGAGGACGCCGGGGCCGTCGTCGTCCTCGGAGCGGCCGATGGGCAGGAAGATCGCCAGGTGGGACAGGTACGTGATCACCGTGGCGATGGCGGCGGCCACCGAGGAGATCAGGATGTCCCGGTTGTAGACGTGGGAGAGTTCGTGGCCGAGGACGGCGCGCAGTTCGCGCTCGTCCAGGATGTGCAGGATGCCGCGAGTGCAGCAGACGGCGGCGTTGCGCGGGTTGCGGCCGGTGGCGAACGCGTTGGGCTGGCGCGTCTCGGAGATGTAGAGGCGCGGCATCGGCTGCCGGGCCGCGGTGGACAGCTCCCGGACGAGCCGGTACAGCGCCGGGGCCTCGACCTCGCCGACCGGGTGGGCGCGCATGGAGCGCAGCGCGATCCGGTCGCTGAAGAAGTAGGCGACCCCGTTGGTGCCGAGCGCGATGATCAGCGCGACCGTCAGCCCGGTTCCGCCGCCGAACGCCCATCCGGCGACCAGCATCAGGGCGGACAGCGCGGCGATCAGTGCTGCCGTCTTGACGCCGTTGCTTCGCACTTCCGTTGCCTCCCCGTCGACTCCGGCATGAACATCAACGGTTTGACCTGGGTGAACGTTCCCCCGGTCAGCTGACCTGCGACACCGTCTGCAGCACGATCTGCGGCGCGGCGGACAGGACGACCGCGCCCGCGGCGGTGGCCGCGATCGCGGCGCGGACCGGCAGGCCGGGTCCCTCCTCGGGGTGCTCCCCCGCGGGGGACGGAGTGAACAGGCGCACGGCCCACGCCAGGTAGTAGTACAGCCCGATGACGGTGTTGATCGCCATCACGACGGCCAGCCAGGTGACGCCGCCGGCGACGGCGGCGCGGAACACGACGACCTTGGCGAACAGCCCCATGACGCCGGGCGGCAGGCCGGCGAGGCAGATCAGGAAGAAGGCGAGCGCGGTCGCGGCGGCGGGGCTGCGCCGGGCGAGGCCGCGGTAGTCGTCCAGCGTGGTGCGCCGGTGGAAGCCGATCACGACGGCGAACGCGCCGAGGTTCATGACGGCGTAGAGGGCGACGTAGGCGGTGGTGGCGGCGACGGCCTCGGGGAGCCGGTGCGAGCCGACGGCCAGCGGCGCGAGCATGTAGCCGGACTGGGCGACCGACGACCAGGCGAGCAGCCGGATCGGCGTGCGCTGCCGGAGCGCGAGCACGTTGCCGAGCGTCATGGTGAGCGCGGCCACGACGGCGATCACGGGCCCCCACACGTGCCCGTACGCGGGCAGGCCGAGGGCGAGGACGATCGCGAGGCCGGCGAACCCGGCGGCCTTCGACACGACGGACAGGAACGCGGCGACGGGCAGCGGGGAGCCCTGGTAGACGTCCGGCGCCCAGAAGTGGAACGGGACGGCGGCGACCTTGAACGCGAACCCGGCGAGGACGAGGACGGAGCCCACCGACGCGACGGGGTCCAGGCCGGCGTCCAGCCCGGACAGGGCGGGCGCGATCCGGTCCAGGTGCATGGCGCCGGTCGCCCCGTACACGAGGCTGATCCCGAACAGCATGATCGCCGTGGAGACGACGGAGACGAGGAACAGCTTCAGCGCCGCCTCGGACGCCGTCCCGTCGTAGCGGCGCAGCGCCGCCAGGGCGAAGACCGGCAGCGACAGCGTCTCCAGCGCGACCACCAGCAGGACGAGGTCGCGGGCGGCGACCAGGGCCAGCGCGCCGGTGACGGCGGCGAGCAGCAGGAAGTGGTACTCCCCCGCCGGCATCTTCGAGTCGGTGATCTCCCGCAGGGACAGCAGGACGACGATCACGGCGGCGCCGAGGACGATCCCCTGGAACAGCAGGGTGAAGCCGTCCGCGACGTAGGAGCAGGAGGGCGGGCCGCCGGAGCGCAGCCCGTCCGGCAGGCAGAACGTGGCGCGGCGCTCCCCGGCGGCGAGTGCGGCCACGGCGATGAGCGCCGCCAGCAGCGACCCCGCCGAGAGCAGGGACAGGACGCGCCGCGGGACGTCGAACGCGTCGGCGAGCAGCAGCCCGATCGCGGCGGCGGCGAGGATCAGCGGCGGCGCGATCGCCGCGTAGTCGATGCCCTGGATCATCAGCCGCCTCCGAACAGCGCGCGGACCGGCCCGGTGGTCACGTCCAGCAGGGTCTTCGGCCAGAGGCCGACGAGCAGCGTGAGCGCGATCAGCGGCACCCACGCCGCGTACTCCTGGGCGGAGACGGCGGCGACGGGCCCGCGGCCGGCGTCGCCGGGCGACCCGTGGGTGAGCTTGGCGAGCATCCGCAGGAAGTAGGCGGCGGTGAGCACGGTGCCGAGCGCGGCGACGGCCATGAACGTCACGAACGTCTCGCGGGGCAGGCCGGCGTGCGGCCGGTACGCGCCGACGAGGGCGAGCACCTCGCCCCAGAACCCGGCGAGCCCCGGCAGCCCGAGCGACGCGACGGCCGCGAACGTCAGGATGGAGGCCAGCCGCGGGGACGTGCCGAGCATGCCGCCGCCGATCGCGGCCATGTCGGTGGTGGACCAGCGCTCCTTGACCGACCCGGCGAGGAAGAACAGCAGGCCGGTGATGAGGCCGTGCGCGATGTTGCCGAACAGCGCGGCGTTGATGCCGACCGGTGTGAGGGTGGCGATGCCGAGCAGGACGAAGCCCATGTGCCCCACGGACGAGTAGGCGATCATTCGTTTGAGGTCGCGCTGGCCGAGGCAGGCGAGCGCCCCGTAGATGATGCCGATGACGGCGAGGAGGCCGAGCCAGGGCGCCCAGAACTCGGCCCCGTCCGGGGCTAGCGGCAGCGCCACGCGGACCAGCCCGTACGTGCCCATCTTCAGCAGCACGCCGGCGAGCAGGACGGAGCCGACGGTCGGCGCCTCGGTGTGCGCGTCCGGCAGCCAGGTGTGCAGCGGCCACATCGGCGCCTTGACCGCGAACCCGATCCCCATCAGCGCGAACGCGGTGATCTGGACGCCGCGGGTCAGCCCGGACCCGTGCCGCTCGGCGAGCGCGGTCATGTCGAGCGTGCCGGACGTCGCGCCGACGAGCAGCATCCCGGCGAGGAGGAGGCCGGAGCCGAGGAGGGTGTAGAGGATGAACTTGTAGGCGGCGGCGCGGCGTCCCGCCCCGCCCCACAGCATGATCACCACGTACATGGGGACGAGGACGGTCTCGAAGAACACGAAGAACAGCACGAGGTCGAGGGCGACGAACGTGCCGAGCATCCCGATCTCCAGGACGAGCAGGAGCGCGGTCAGCAGCCTGGTCCGCCCGCCCTCCGGCGGGTGCCGCAGCGTGTAGAGGAAGCACAGGAACGTCAGCAGCGCGGTGAGGACGACCAGCGGCAGCGAGATCCCGTCGGCGCCGAGGTGGAACCGCAGCCCGATGGCGGGCGCCCAGGCCCGGTCGACCTCCAGCTGCATGCGGGACGTGGCGCCGAAGTCGAACGCGGTGAGCGCGGACACCGCGACCAGCAGCGTCGCGCCCGACACGGCGGCGCCGAACGCGCGGACGGCGAAGTCCGTGCGCAGGAACCGGTTCGCCGGGACGAGCAGCGCCAGCGCCCCGCACAGCGGGATCGCCGTCATCAGCACGAAGATCACAGGAAGATCACCACCCCGGCGGCGATGGCGGCGACGCCGGCGAGCAGGCCGGTGAGGTACGCCTGCGGGTTGCCGTTCTGCGGGACGCGGAGCAGCTCGGCGAGACGGCGCGAACCGCGTCCGGTCCAGACGACGGCGGCGTCCACGCGCGTCCTGTCGAAGGTGACGACGTACTGCGCCAGCGCCACGACGGGACGGACGATCGCCGCCGCATAGAGCTCGTCCACGAAGAAGGCCCGCGCGAAGACGGGGCGGGCGGGGCCGAGCGCGCGCGCGGGATCCAGTGCCGGGTCGCGGTTCCACACCAGGAAGGCGGCCCCCGCCCCGGCGGCCGCCAGCAGGACGCCGGCCAGCGACGCGCCGAGGTGGGGACGCAGTTCTGGAGCGCCGAGCCCGAAGAAGCCGAGGATGGCGGCGGGGACGGCCAGCGCCGCGACCGTCCATGTCATGATCCGCGACGGGTCGCGCACCTCGTAGGAGCCGCGCTGCTCGCCGAAGAACGTCATCAGCCACGTGCGCATCGCGTAGGCGGCCGTCAGCACGACCGTGGCCAGCAAGCCGAGATACACCAGCCACGCGACGGCGGGAGACGCGGACGCCAGTGCGGAGGGGACCAGCGGTTCACCCCCATGGAGCGCCGAGTGCTGCGCGGCCTCGATGACGGAGTCCTTGCTGAACCAGCCGCTGAACGGGGGGACGCCCGCGAGCGCCGCCAGCCCGGCCGTCATCGACCAGAACGTGATCGGCATGCCGCGCCGGAGCCCGCCGTAGTCGGCGAGCATGTTCGACCCGGCCGTCACGATGACGCATCCGGCGGCGAGGAACAGCAGCGCCTTGAACGCGCCGTGCGTGAGCAGGTGGAAGACCGCCGCGGACTCCGCGCCGACCGCGAGCCCGGCGGCCATCACGGCGAGCTGGCTGATCGTCGAGTACGCCAGGACGCGTTTCAGGTCGTCCTGCGCGAGCGCCGCGCACGCCGCGCCGACCATGGAGACGACCGCGACGACGCCGAGGACGGCGAGCGCGGCCGGGGCGGCGGCGAACACCCCGTACACCCGGGCGACGACGTAGACGCCGGCCGCGACCATGGTCGCCGCGTGGATCAGCGCGCTGATCGGCGTCGGGCCCGCCATCGCGTCCGGCAGCCAGGTGTGCAGCGGGAACTGCGCGCTCTTGCCCGCGACGCCGGCGAGCAGCAGCAGCGCCGCCGCGGTGACGGTGGGGCCGGGCAGGTCCGGCGCCGCCGCGGCGACCGCGGAGATCTCGAACGTCCCGGCGCCGACGCCGAGGACGATCACGCCGACCAGGAAGCCGGCGTCGCCGAGCCGCGTGACGAGGAACGCCTTGACCGCCGCCCGCGAGTTCGCCCGGTCCTCCCAGTGGTGCCCGATCAGGAAGTACGAGCAGATGCCCATGACCTCCCAGCCCACGTACAGCAGGAGGAGGTCGCCCGCGTAGACGACCAGCAGCATCGCGGACGTGAACAGCGAGATGAACGCCGCGTAGGACGAGTACCGGCGGTCGCCGCGCATGTAGGCGACCGAGTACGCCTGGACGGCGAGGGCGACGCAGCACACCATGAGCGCGACCACGGCGGACAGGCCGTCCACCTGCAGCCCGACCCGGATCGGCACCGACCCCGTGTCGACCAGCGTGAGGACGCCGGTCCGCGCGCCCGGGTCGCGCCACGCGGCGAACGCGGCGATCGCCGACAGCACCAGCGACATCGCGACCGGCGCGCACGCGATCGCGGCCGGGCCGCCGCCCGGCACGCCGCGCAGGACGCGGGTCAGCGACGGCCCGGACAACATCCCGGCGAACGCGGCGAGGAACGGCAGCAGCGCCGCCGTCGAGGCGAGCCAGATCATCGCGCGTCGACCGCCTCGGGTTCGGCCTCCGGCTCGGCGGGACGCGGCCGGGCGGCGTCCTCCTCCTCGGCCAGCGTCCGCAGCCGGTCAATGTCGATCATCTTGCGGTTCCGGAACACCAGCAGGACGATCGCCAGCCCGAGCCCGACCTCGGCCGCCGCGATCACGATGGTGAACAGCGTGAGGACCTGGCCGCCGTGCAGCCTGTCGCGGTACCAGACGTCGAACGTGACGAGGTTCAAGTTGACCGCGTTCAGCATCAGCTCGACCGACATCAGCACGAGGATCGCGTTGCGGCGCGCGAGCACCCCGTACACGCCGGCGGAGAACAGCAGCGCGGCGACGACCGTCGGATAGGCGAGATGCATCAGTCCTCCCCCTGGCCCGGCGCGACGTCCCGGCCCGGCGCGACGTCCGCGCCCCGCACGCCGTCCCCGCCCGACGCGGTTTCCGCGCCCGGC
>NZ_JBIQHY010000015.1:0-86422 GCF_044508335.1 Actinomadura sp. | reverse complement strand
CGCCCGGCCCGATGTCGGAGCGCGACAGGACGATGGCGCCGACCAGCGAGGCCAGCAGCAGCACCGACAGCACCTCGAACGGGAGCACCCACGTCCGGAACACGGCGGCGCCCAGCTCCTCCGCCGACCCGCCGCCCGCCCGCAGCGGCATCCGCTCGTCCCGGAACCCCATGACCATCACGGTGACCAGGACGGCGGCGGTGGCCGCGGAGACGGCCAGCGCCGCCCACCGGTTGCCGGAGTCGAGGTCGGCGGACTCGCCGATCGGCGCCCGGGTCAGCATGATCCCGAACAGCAGCAGCACGATGACCGCGCCGACGTAGATCAGGACCTGCACCCAGGCGACGAACTCCGCGGTCAGCACCAGGTAGCCGCCCGCGAGCGCCCCGAACGACACCACCAGCCACAGCGCCGCGTGGACGAGCCGCCGCGTCGTCACCACCAGGACCGCCGACCCGACCGCGGCCACGCCGAGCAGCGTGAACACGATCTCCTGGCCGCTCATCCGGGCGTCCCCGGGGACCGGCGCGCGGCCCGCGCCGCCGCCTTCTCCGCCGCGGCGATCTCCTTCGGCGGCTCGGCGCCGGGGTCGTGGGCCTGCGGCGGCGGGACGGTCCACATCCACTCGCGCAGCCGCTCCTTCTCGTGCGTCAGCTCCGCGATGTCGTACTCGGCGTACTCGAACTCCGGCGACCAGAACAGCGCGTCGAACGGGCACACCTCGATGCAGATCCCGCAGTACATGCACAGCGCGAAGTCGATCGCGAACCGGTCGAGGACGTTGCGGGTGCGGGGGCGCCCGCCGCCCTCCGCCGGGAGGGTCTCCTTGTGGGAGTCGATGTAGATGCACCAGTCGGGGCATTCGCGGGCGCACAACATGCAGACGGTGCAGTTCTCCTCGAACAGGGCGATGACGCCCCTGCTGCGCGGTGGCAGATCGGGCTTCACTTCGGGGTACTGACGCGTTATGGACCGCCGCGTCATCGTCCGCAACGTGACCGCCAGCCCCTTGGCCAGCCCGCCTCCTGGTAGCCGTCCCACGCGCCCCATGATTGCGCACGTTGCGCCCCGGGGGAACGCGATGGGCCCGGCATTCGTCCTACCAGGAGTAGGCCGTGTGGTATGTGGCGCGCTTACGGGCAGGGAGGGCATGTGAGTCATCACGCAGAGCGCCCGCACGAGCCCGAGCCGGGCCGCCCGCCGCACCCCTCCCCGGGCCACGCCCAGCCGGGCCGCATATCGCCCGGCCACCTGCCGCCGGGCCGCCCGCAACCCGGCCGCACGCAGCCGGGCCGGCACTCGGCGCCGCGCCCGTACGGGACGGCCGGATGGCGCCCGCCCTACCTTCCGGGGCCGCCCGTCCCGCCGCCTCCGGTGCCGCCGCCCGCGCCGATGCCGGCCGCGGACGCCACCAGCGGCGTCCTGTGGGCCTTCGTGCCGTTCATCACACTCGGCTACGGCACGCCGTTCTCGTTCCTCTACGCGGCGATCAAGCGCGGATCGTGGGGCCTCGGCGCCACCGCCGCGGGATACGGCGCCGCGACGGCCGCCGTCGTGGCGCTGATGCAGTCCGGCAACCCGGTCCTCACCGTGCTCGGGATGTTCGCGGGGACGATGCTGTGGCTCGCCGGCACCGGGCACGCGTTCGCCGTCCGGACGACCGTCTTCCCCCGCGAGACCCCCCGCAACCGGCAGAACGAGCGCGCCGTCGAGTACGCCAAGTACCGGCGGACGCTGCGCGAGCAGGCCCGCGCGCTCGCCGCCGAGGACCCGGCGCTCGCCCGCGAGCTGCGGATCGGGCGGCCCGACGCGCCCCGCACCTACGACGACGGCGGCCTGGTGGACGTCAACCACGCGCCGCGCGAGATCATCGAGGCGCTGCCCGGCATGACGCCGGAGATGGCCGACCGCGTCCTGCGGCGCCGCGCGGAGACGGGCGGGTTCGTGTCCGCCGAGGAGATGGCCGTGGACGCCGACATCCCGCCCGACGTCCTCCCGCTGATGGCCGACTTCACCATCTTCCTGAAGTGACACGGGCTTCCTGAGACGCCGCGGGCGCTCAGAGCGCGACCCTGACGACGCCCGTCAGCGCGAGCTGGGCGAGCGACAGCGGGACGAGCCACGCCCAGGCGAGCTTCTGCAGCTGGTCCTCGCGCATGCGCGGGTAGCTGACCCGCAGCCAGATCACGCAGAACGCCAGCACGCCGATCTTGATGAGCGTCCACAGCCAGCCCAGCTCGGTGTTCAGGAACGGGCCCTTCCAGCCGCCGAGGAACAGCACGGTCGTGAGCGCGCACAGCACCACGATCCCGGCGTACTCGGCGAGCAGGAACAGCGCGAACCGCAGCCCGCCGTACTCGGTGTACGGGCCGAAGATGATCTCGGAGTCGGCGACCGGCATGTCGAACGGCGGCCGGCGCAGCTCGGCGAGGCCCGCGACGAAGAACACCACTCCGCCGACCGCCTGCCAGGGCAGCCACCACCAGCGCCACTCCTCCACGACGCCCTGCAGGGACAGCGTCCCCGCCGCCATCGCCACCGACGACGCCGCGAACACCATCGGCAGCTCGTAGGACATCAGCTGCGCCGCGACCCGCATCCCGCCGAGCAGCGAGTACTTGTTCGCCGACGCCCAGCCCGCCATGATCGCGCCGATCACGCCGACGCCCATGACGGCGAGCGCGAAGAACACGCCGGGCCCGAGGTCGAGCGCGACCTGCCCGCCCGGCCCGACCGGGACCACCAGCAGGACCAGCAGGTACGGGACGAGCGCCACGCCCGGCGCGAGCTTGAACACCCACCGGTCGGCGTCGCGCGGGACCACGTCCTCCTTCTGCGCGAACTTCACCCCGTCGGCGACGAGCTGCGCCCAGCCGTGGAACCCGCCCGCGTACATGGGGCCGAGGCGGCCCTGCATGTGCGCCATCACCTTGTGCTCGGCCTGCCCCACCAGCAGCGGCAGCAGCGCGAACGCCGCCGCGACGAGGGCCAGCTTGACCGCGACCTCAAGCATCGGGCGCCCGCCCTTCCGGGGCGCCGGGGGGCCGGCGGCGCTCCGCCGCGGCGGCCCACGGCCCCTCCTCCGGGACGCCCGGCGGGCGGACGCGGCGGCGGCTCGGGGCGCCGTGGCCCGATTCGCCCGGTTCCTTGGCGCCCGGCCACGGTTTGGCGACGCGGGCGGCGAGCACGAAGTCCTTGCGCAGCGGATGGCCCTCGAATCCGTCCGGCAGGAGCAGCGGGACGAGGTTCGGATGGCCCTCGAACAGGATCCCGAACATCTCCGACGTCTCGCGCTCGTGCCACGCCGCGCCCCGGTAGACGCCCGTGGCCGTCGCCAGCACCGGGGCCCGCTTCGGGACGCGCGTGCGGACCAGCAGGTGGTGGCGGCGCTCCAGCGAGTACACGTGGACGACGACGGCGAACCCGTCCTCCAGCTCGTCCACGCCGGTCAGCCAGTCGAAGAAGCCGCAGGCCAGGTCGTCGCGCGCGAAGGTGAGCGCCTCCACCCAGCGGTCGGGCGGGACGCCGACGGCGAGGCCGCCGAACGTCTCCTCGGTGGTGACCTCGTCGCCGAACCGGCCCGTCCAGGCGTCCGCCAGCTCGGCGCTCACCGGTCGCGCCCGATCCGGTCGTCGTGGTCGTCGGGGTCGTGGTGGCCGTGGTCGTGATTTCCGGAGTCGTGGTCGTCGGAGTCGTGCTCGTCGTCCTCGTCGTCGTCGACCAGCCCGGGGATGATCGACGGATCGTGCTCGACGTGCCGGACGGGCCGCGTCGCCGTCCGGTCCTCCACGGCCGGGACCGGGCGCGTGGCCTCCTCGTCCCCGGCCGCGGGAACGGGACGGGTCTCCTCGGCGTCCGGCACCGCCTGGACGGGGCGCGTCTCGTCGTCGGGCCGGACGGGCGCGGGTTCCGGCTCGGCGGATCCGGCGGGGGCGTCGCCGAGGTGCCGGACGGGCTTCGTCTCGTCGTCGGCGCCCGCGCCCTCCCGGCGGGCCTCCTCGCCCATGACGTCCCAGTGCTCGAACGTCTCGTCCTCGTCCGGCGGGGGCGGGGGCGGCTGGAGCGGGCGGCGCAGCACCGTCGCCGACAGCGGGCGCGGCGCGGGCGGCGGGCTGAGCGCGTCGCCGCCGTCGTAGCGGTCGCCGAGCGACTCGGCGGCGATCTTCTCCTGCAGGTGGACGATGCCGTGCAGCAGCGCCTCGGGACGGGGCGGGCAGCCGGGCACGTACACGTCCACCGGGATGATCTGGTCGACGCCCTTGGTGACGCAGTAGGAGTCCCAGTAGGGCCCGCCGCAGTTGGAGCAGGCGCCGAACGAGATGACGTACTTCGGCTCGGGCATCTGCTCGTAGAGGCGCCGCACGGCGGGCGCCATCTTGTCGCTGACGGTGCCGGACACGACCATCAGGTCCGCCTGCCGGGGGCCGGGCGCGAACGGGATGACGCCGAGCCGGATGAAGTCGTGCCGGCTCATCGACGTCGCGATGAACTCGATGGCGCAGCAGGCCAGGCCGAAGTTGAAGACCCACAGCGAGTAGCGGCGGCCCCAGTTGAGCACGAACTTGATCGGCTTGGGCGCGAGCCGCGACAGCGGTCCCACGCTCGGCGGCGGTAGATCGATGGTGCCCACAGCGCCATTGTTACAGCGGCGGGCGGCTCACACCCAGGAGAGGACGCCCTTCTTCCCCGCGTACGCGAGCCCGGTCGCGAGGAACGCGAGGAACACGAACATCTCCACGAGCGTCGTGAGCCCGTAGCCCGGCGCGGAGAAGATCGTCGCCCAGGGGAACAGGAACACCGCGTCCACGGCGAACACGACGTACAGGTAGGCGAAGACGTAATAGCGCACGTAGGAGTGGGCCCAGCCTTCGCCGACCGGGTCGACGCCGCATTCGTACGTGGTCAGTTTCTCTGCCGTGGGACGATCCGGACGCAGCATCCGGTTGGCGGCGAGCGCTCCGGCGACGATCCCCGCGCCCACGAGGAGCAGCACGACCACAACGACATACGTGTCGAAATAGTTATGCACCATGTCCTCCTCGCGTGCGTCTGATCCAGTATCCCCGGCCGCGGAGTCAGGGGAGTGTGACCTTGTACCTCCACCCCGGAGGATCACAATGTCATGGTTTTACTGCACACTAGGTTTTCATTGGGTCAAGTTGACCTGGAAGGACGTGACCGGATGAGCAACCCCCCGCCTCCCCCGGGCTGGGAATCCCCGGGCGGCGCCTCCTGGCCGCCTCCGCCGCCGCCAGCGGGGCCGGGCGGCCCCGGTCCGAGCGGACCTGGAGGCACCGGACCCGGCCCCGGCGGCCCGGGAACCCCACCGCCCTTCTTCCCCCCGCCCCCCGGCGCCCCGATGGGGCCGCCCATGCCGCCGCCGAGGCGCGGCGGAGGCGGCGGCCTCATCATCGGGCTGATCGGCGGCGGCCTCGTCTTCCTCATCATCATCGCGGTCGTCGTGTACGCGGTGACCGTGAGCGGCGGCAAGTCCCCCGAGGAGAAGCTGACCGCCGCCGCGTCGAACATGGACACGGCTCGCGCCGTGGAGCTGAAGGGCACCTTCGGCGGCGCGCAGACGCTGCGCGGCGAGTTGAACGTCACCAAGGGCGGCCGCGCGATGGGGCCCGTCACCTGGGGCGGCGACAACGTCACCGTCCTCGCGGCGGACGGCAAGCTGTTCGTGAAGGCCGACAAGTCGTACTGGGAGAAGGAGATCAGTATCGACGACCCGTACTACCTCAAGTCGGGTGAGCAGTGGGGCCGGCTGGACGACGACGAGCTGAACCTCGACTTCAAGACGCAGCTGTCGCCCTCCGCGCTGGCGTCCAAGATCCGCTCGGCCCGGACGTTGCGGGTCAAGCCGGCCGAGACCACGTGGCAGGGCAAGAAGGCCCTCAAGTTCAGCACCTTCTCCTCCACGATCTACATCACCGACGAGGACGACGCGAAGCTGCTGCGCTACGAGGCGACCACGCCGCGCGTCGCGCTGGACGTCACCCCGAAGGACTCCGGTGACGCCTCGACCCTCATCTCGGACATGCGCAAGAGCATGGGCGAGCTGACCGACTCCTTCAACAGCTCCGCCCGGCCCTCGGTCGACGAGTGGAAGAAGGGCGGCTGCAACAGCGACTCCGGCTGCACCGTCCAGGCGAAGATCCGCCCGCCGTTCGGCGTGGAGAAGCCCGTCACGATCGAGGTGCGATACCGGCTCACCGCCGGCACGCTGACCGGTCGCGACCTGGGCAACTGCACGACCAAGGTCACGATCCGGACCTCCGCCTCGGAGTGGGCGAGCTGCCGGGTCAGCACCAGCGCCTGGCGCAGCTGGGCCAAGTCCACCGGCGGCACGTTCTACAAGCACGCCCAGTACAAGGTGATCGGCGCCACGTCCGCCGAGGTCCAGGCCCTGCAGAACGGCCTGGACAGCGAATGACGCGCAGGTGAGGCGCCCGGCGCGCGGTCCCGCGCGCCGGCCCTCGGCCGCCCGGGTGCCCGGTGGCGCTCCTCCCCGTCCGGGGAAAGTGCCGCCGGGCACCCTTATGCTCTGTGGAGACGCCCTCCAGGGCCCCGGCGGCCGCCCCTCACCTCCCGGACCGGTCCCGAGCCTCGCCGGCACCCTCTGGGGACGCCTCCCGAACCCTTGCTTTGTGTCTGACGGTCGGGCCGAGACAGGGCCCCGGAAGTGAGCAGAGTGAGCCCCCAGTGAGCGCTGAACAGGACGATCCGTCACCGGCGTCCTCCACCCCGCACGGCACCCCGGCAGACCCGGGAGCGTTCCCACCCGGGCCGGGCGCCGCCCAGCCGCGGCCCGGCCCGCACACCGGAGACGTCGAGGTCGCCTCGGGCCCGCCACGCCAGGCGACCGGCGGAACACCCCCCGCCCCGCAGAACGGTCCCGCCCGGCAGAACGGTCCCGCCCGGCAGAACGGTCCCGCCCAGCCGGGCGGCCCCAGCTCGGCGAACGGCGGCGCCCCGCCGCATGGCTCCACTCCACCGGGCGGCACCGTCTCGCCAGGTGCCGCCATGCCGCCGGGTGCCGCGATGCCGCCGGGTATGCCGCCGGGTGGGCCGGTCGCGCCGGGGAAGGGCGGGCGGCAGCGGAAGGGCCGCAAGGCCCGGGCCGTGGCCGTCGCCGGGGCGGCGGCCGTCGCCGTGGTCGCCGCCGGGGCGGTGGCCGCGGTCGCGCTCGGCGGGGAGGGCGAGCCGGCGAAGAAGAAGCCCACGCCCACCGTGTCGGCGCCGCCGCCCGCGTGGACGGTCGCGCTCGGGCGCCGGCTCAAGTCCGGGACCGGCCTGCGCTACGACGGCGCGATGACGCTGAAGGGGCGGCCCGTCCAGGCGCACATCCGGGTGACGCCGGCGGGGGCGGCGAGCGGGCGGATCGTCGCGGGCGCCCTCGCCGCGGACGTCGTCGCGATCGACGGCACCACCTACCTCAAGGCGGGCCTCGCGTTCTGGCGCGACTTCGCCGGGGAGATCGCGCACCCCGAGTACTACGCGGACCGCTGGTCGAAGGCGCCCGCGTCGGTGCCGGGCTTCGACGTGCCGGACGTCCTCGGGCCCGACGCCATCGCCGCGGCGCTCCGCAAGACGTCCGGGGAGCCGCCGACCGAGAACGTGAACGGCATCCGCGCCTACCGGGTCAGGACGTCCGCCGCCGACTACCTGGTCGCGGCGGCCGCGCCGTACCGGCTGCTGGCGGTGCGGGTCGCCGGGCAGAACGCGCCGCGCCTCACCGCCGCGCCCGTCGCCGCGCCCGCGACGCTGTTCACCGAGCTGCGGCCGAGGGTGGCCGCGCTGGGCGGCGCGCCCGACCCCAACCTGGCCTTCCGGCCGGGGACGCTGACGTTCAGGAACTGCGACCAGAACACCAACGGCTGCACCGTGAGCCTGCCCGCCACGCTGACCGCGCCGCAGGGCTCGGTGCCGGACGGCGCGCGGGCGGCGCTGCGGGCGTCCATCTCGTCCCGCGGCGAGCCGCTCGGCTCGTGCAGGGCGTCGGCGCCGGTGCAGGCCGACCGGTCGGTGGTGCTGCGCTGCACCGTCACCAGCAGGCTCTGGCGCGACTGGATGCAGAAGGCGCTCGACCACCCCGGCTCCTACCCGTACGAGGCGGCGGCCCGCGTCAACGGCGAGGCGCTCGACCCGGCGGACGTCCCGGAGCTGCTCGCGCGGCTCGACCGGGAGCGCAAGGCGGTGCTCAAGCCGGATCCGGCGACGTCCGCGCCGTCCGGCACGCAGGGGCCTTCGGCGGAGCGGACGGACGGCCCCGAGGTCGCCGCGTCCCGGTCACCTGGGAGATCGTGACGGGCGCGTTCCAGGGGCGGTGCCAGCGGCGGAAACCTACGCTGTCTACACTTCGGGTCGTGAACTCCACGCCCCTGGGGAGCCGCGGCTCGTCGACGAGCGCCGCGCGGCTGGTCCGGCGCCTGCACGTCGACCTGTGCCGGCAGCGCAGCAGCCTGTGTTCCGGGATGAACTAGGGCACCGCCCCAGGTCGTACCTTCCGGTGAGCGGTCGTCCCGATAACACCACCCGATCCCGGACATACCATGAAGGCAAGCCTAAGTAGCATCACGATCCCGGGTGCCTCCCCCGGGACGGTGCTGCCCGTCGAGGAGGTCTTCCTCTGTGACCAAACAGGTCCAGCGACTCGACCGCGTCATCATCCGCTTCGCCGGCGACTCCGGCGACGGCATGCAGCTGACCGGTGACCGCTTCACCCAGGAGACCGCGGCGTTCGGCAACGACTTGTCGACGCTGCCGAACTTCCCTGCCGAGATCCGCGCCCCCGCCGGGACGCTGCCCGGCGTGTCCAGCTTCCAGCTGCACTTCGCCGACCACGACATCCTGACCCCCGGGGACGCGCCCAACGTGCTGGTCGCGATGAACCCGGCCGCACTCAAGGCGAACCTCGCGGACCTGCCGCGCGGCGCCGACGTCATCGTCAACACCGACGAGTTCACCAAGCGCAACCTCGCCAAGGTCGGCTACGACGCCAACCCGGTCGAGGACGACTCGCTCGCCGAGTACCGCGTGCACGCGCTGCCGCTGACCTCGATGACGGTGAAGGCCCTCGAGGACTTCGACATCTCCAAGAAGGACGCCGAGCGCGCGAAGAACATGTTCGCGCTCGGGCTGCTGTCCTGGCTGTATCACCGTCCCACCGAGGGGACGCTCGGCTTCCTGGAGAAGAAGTTCGCCAGCAAGCCCGAGATCATGAAGGCGAACATCGCCGCCTTCCAGGCGGGCTGGTCCTACGGCGAGACCACCGAGGCGTTCTCGGTGCAGTACGAGGTCAAGCCGGCCGACCACGAGCCCGGCCTGTACCGCAACATCACCGGGAACCTCGCGCTCGCCTACGGGCTGGTCGCCGCGGGTGTGCAGAGCGGGCTGCCGATCTTCCTCGGCTCCTACCCGATCACCCCGGCGTCCGACATCCTGCACGAGATGTCCAAGCACAAGCGGTTCGGCGTGCGGACGTTCCAGGCCGAGGACGAGATCGCCGCGGTCGGCGCGGCGCTCGGCGCCTCGTTCGGCGGGTCCCTCGGCGTCACCACGACGTCCGGCCCGGGGATCGCGCTGAAGAGCGAGACGATCGGCCTCGGCGTCGCGACGGAGCTTCCGCTGCTGGTCATCGACGTGCAGCGGGCCGGCCCGTCCACCGGCATGCCGACCAAGACCGAGCAGGCCGACCTGCTGCAGGTCATGTACGGCCGCAACGGCGAGGCGCCCGTCCCGGTGATCGCGCCGCAGTCCCCGTCGGACTGCTTCTACGCGGCGATCGAGGCGGCCCGCATCGCGGTCAAATACCGCACGCCGGTCATCCTGCTGTCGGACGGCTACCTCGCGAACGGCTCCGAGCCGTGGAAGCTGCCGGACGTGGCGAAGCTGCCGACGATCGAGCCGAACTTCGCGGAAGCGCAGCAGGACGGGTTCCAGCCGTTCAAGCGCGACCCGGAGACCCTCGCCCGCCCCTGGGCGATCCCGGGCACGGCGGGGCTGGAGCACCGGATCGGCGGGCTGGAGAAGGCCGACGGGTCCGGCAACATCTCCTACGACCCGGCCAACCACGACACCATGACCCGGCTGCGCCAGGCCAAGGTGGACGGCATCGCGAACGACATCGAGCCGCTCGCGGTGGACGACCCGTCCGGCGCGGCCCGCGTCCTCGTGCTCGGCTGGGGCGGCACGTACGGCGCGATCTCCGCGGCGGCCCGGCTGGTCCGCTCGACCGGCCGGAACGTCGCGCAGGCGCACCTGCGCCACCTCAACCCGTTCCCCGCGAACCTGCCCGAGGTGCTGCGCTCCTACGACAAGGTCATCGTCCCTGAGATCAACCTCGGGCAGCTCGCCCTGCTGCTGCGCGGCCGGCTCCTCATCGACGTGATCGGCTACAACCAGGTCCGCGGCCTGCCCTTCAAGGCGGACGAGCTGCAGGGCGTCATCCAGGATGTGATCGACAGTGAGTGAGAACGGCTCCTCCAACGGGAACGGCGCCGTCAACGGGAACGGGAAGTCGCTGCTGTCCCTCGTCCCGAAGACCGACCAGAGGCAGACGCTGAAGGACTTCAAGACCGACCAGGAGGTGCGCTGGTGCCCCGGGTGCGGTGACTACGCGATCCTCGCGGCCGTCCAGTCCTTCCTGCCGGAGCTCGGGCTGCGCCGGGAGAACATCACGTTCATCTCCGGCATCGGCTGCTCGTCGCGGTTCCCGTACTACATGAACACCTACGGGTTCCACTCGATCCACGGCCGCGCGCCCGCGATCGCGACGGGCCTCGCCACGTCCCGCCCGGACCTGTCGGTGTGGGTGGTGACCGGCGACGGCGACTCGCTGTCGATCGGCGGCAACCACCTGATCCACGCGCTGCGCCGCAACGTCAACCTGAAGATCCTGCTGTTCAACAACCGGATCTACGGGCTGACGAAGGGGCAGTACTCGCCGACGTCCGAGCTCGGCAAGATCACCAAGTCGACGCCTATGGGGTCGCTGGACGCGCCGTTCAACCCGCTGTCGCTCGCGATCGGCGCGGAGGGCACGTTCGTCGCCCGCACGATCGACTCCGACCGCAAGCACCTGCAGTCGGTGCTGCGGGCGGCGGCGCACCACCGCGGCACCGCGCTCGTGGAGATCTACCAGAACTGCAACATCTTCAACGACGGCGCGTTCGAGCCGCTGAAGGACGCGTCCGTGCGCGACGACGTCACCATCCGGCTGGAGCACGGTGAGCCGATCGTCTTCGGGGCGGACCGTGACAAGGCGCTGCGCCGCACCCCGACGGGCGCGTTCGAGGTGGTCGGCGTCGCGGACGTCGACCCGTCCGAGATCGCCGTGCACGACGCCCACAACCCGGACCCGTCGCAGGCGTTCGCGCTGTCGCGGCTGGACCAGCCGGCGTTCGAGCACACCCCGATCGGCATCTTCCGGGACGTGGACCGCCCGTCCTACGACGAGCTGATGCGGGCCCAGCTCGACGAGGCCGTCGAGAAGCAGGGCGAGGGCGACCTCGCCGCGCTGCTCGCCTCCGGAGACACCTGGCGAATCGATTAATCGCCTTCGCGCAGGCCCGGCCCCGGTCCGCCCGGGGCCGGGCCTTTTCGCGCGTATTGAACGCCCGCGAACGGGGCACGGTTGGACATGATGACCAAGGGGCCGGATTCGCGGCGGTCTTCGGACGAGACGCCATGCGGGGCGGCGTCTCATCCTGAAAGACTGACGGTGATCACGAAGCCGGGGAGGTGACGATGCGGGTCATTCCGCGCCGCAGCAAGGATCGTCCGCGCGACGAGGCACCCGCGCCCACCCCCTCCCCCGCAGACCCCGGCGCCCCGGCCGAGCCCGGCGCCGCCGAGCCCGGCGCGCCCGCCGAGCCCGGGGCCGCCGCACAGCCCGGTGCCCGCACTGAGGGCGGCGCGGGCACCCGGCCCGCCGGCGCCACCGAGCCCGGCACCCCCGCTCAGCCCGGCACCCCCGCTGAACCCGGCGCCACCACTGAACCCGGCGCCGCCGCAGACCCAGGCACCCCCGCCGAGCCCGGCGCCGCCGCTCAGCCCGGCGGCCCCACTGAACCCGGCGCCACCGGCCAGCCCGGCGCCACCGCTGGGCTCGGCGCCCCGGCCGGTGCGGGCGGTGGCAGGACGCCGCCGGCGGTGCCCGGCGGAGCGGGCCGGCCGGGCGGGGACGTCCCCGCGGAGGGCGATACCCGGCCCATGCCGGCGGGGCGGGACCCGGCGGAGGCGCTCGGGCAGGAGAGCTTCCGCGGCGGGGCGAGGCCCGAGGCGACCACGGCCGTGCTGCCGGTCGCGGGCGGCGAGGCCGCGCGGCGGCGGGCGCGGGCGGCGGAGCGGCACCGGCGGGCCCAGGAGGTCAAGCGGAGCCGGGCGGGGCGGCGCAGGCCGCGGGTGCAGCGGGCGCCGGCGCCGGCCAGGGCCGCCGACCAGCACCGGTCCGCGCTGCTGGTCATGGTGCTCACGCTGGGGCTGCTGATCGCGGCCGTCGCGGTGACCGGCGGGCTGATCGCGTCCTCGATGCGGACGCGGCCGGTGACGCTGGCCGCGCCGCTGCACATCTACCCCGTCGCGCAGGCGACGCCGGGGCCGTGCCCGACCGGGACGAAGGGGATCACCGGGCAGGCCGCGACCGGCCCGACGTGCTACCACCTCACCCAGGGCATCGCCATCCACAAGGTCGCCGACCTGCGGGTGCAGAAGTCGCGGGTGAAGCCAGGCGGGTACGACGTGGCGGTGACGCTGCGGCCGGTGGACCGGCAGGCGTTCGCCGACCTGACCCGCGCGACGGTCGGCCGCGACCTCGCGTTCGTCGTCCGCGACAAGCTCGTCACCCTGCCCCGCGTCGACATGGCGATCACGGACGGGAAGGTCGTGGTGACGGGGTCGCCGACCAAGGCGGCGGCGAACCAGCTCGTGCGCGACCTCAAGGGCCGGTAGGGCTCACCCCGGGGCGGCGTCTCCGCGTCCCGCGCGTGCGCCGCCCGGTCGGGCGCGGCGACGGCGGTCAGCCCGGCGTCGGGGACGTGGCCGTCGCCGCGCGCGTGCCGTCCGGCGGCTGCGCGGCGGGCTTGCCGCGGCCCGCCGACCCGCGCAGCGGCAGCTCCTTCAGCGCGAGGACCGCGATGAAGCCGATCACCGCGACCGGGACGCCGACCAGGAACACGGCCTCCATCGCGTTGGTGAACGCGTCCTGGACGATCCCGTGCACCGGCTCGGGCAGCTTCTGGATCTCCTCCGGCGACCCGAGGCCGCCGGACTTGCCGGACGGCAGCGGGATGCCGGCCGCGCGGAAGCCCGCCGTGATCTCGTGCGCCACCCGGTTGGTGAGGATCGCGCCGAACGCGGCGACGCCCATCGCGCCGCCGAGGTTGCGGAAGAACGAGACACCGGACGTCGTCGAGGCCAGGTCGGCGGGCGCGGCGGCGTTCTGCGCGGCGAGGATCAGGATCTGCAGCGTCAGGCCCATCCCGATGCCGAGGAGCGCGAGGTCGGCGCCGACGATCAGGTCCGAGGAGTCGGTGTGCAGCCGCGACAGCAGGTACATCGCGACCGCGACGCACAGCATGCCGATCACGGGGAAGAGCTTGTAGCGGCCCGTCCGCGTCACGACCTGCCCGGAGCCGGTCGAGGTGACCAGCATGCCGAGGACGAGCGGCAGCGTCATCAGGCCGGATGCGGTGGGGCTCATCCCCTTCGCGATCTGCAGGTACTGCGGCATGTAGATCATCGCGCCGAACATCGCCATGCCGACGCAGATGGAGATGAACGACGTCAGCAGGAACATCCGGTTCCGGAACAGCCGGGGCGGCAGGATCGGGTCGTGCGCGGCGCGCTCGGCGACGACCGCGAGGACGAGCAGGACGGCCGCGCCGCCGAGCAGGAGGTAGGTCCACCGGGAGCTCCACGCGAACTCCGTCCCGCCCATGGACAGCACGAGCATCAGCAGCGCGGCGCTGCCGGTGATGGTGAACGCGCCGAACACGTCCACGCGGGTGTCGCGGCGCACCTTCGGGAGCTTCAGCACCCGCTGGATGACGAGGAACGCGACCACGGCGAGCGGGACGCACACGTAGAAGCACCAGCGCCAGCCGAGGCCGTCGGCGTCCACGATGAACCCGCCGAGCAGCGGCCCGGCGACCGTCGAGACGCCGAACACCGCGCCCATGAAGCCGGCGTAGCGGCCGCGCTGGCGGGGTTCGACGACGTCCCCGAGGATGACCTGGGCGAGCGCGGACAGGCCGCCGACGCCGAGGCCCTGGAACGCGCGGGCCGCGATGAGCTGGCCGATGTTCTGCGACAGCCCGGCGCCCACCGAGGCGAGCACGAAGATCAGCAGGGCGGTCTGGAACATCAGCTTGCGCCCGGCGATGTCCGACAGCTTCCCCCACAGCGGGGTGGACGCGGTCATCGTGAGCAGCGACGCGCTCGCGACCCAGGCGAGCTGGTCCTGGCCGCCGAGGTCGCCGACGATCGTCGGCAGCGCGGTGGCGACGACCGACGTCGAGATCATCGACGTCAGCATCGCCATCATCAGGCCGGCGAGGATCTCCAGGATCTGACGGTGCGTGTACTGCGGCCTCGCCGGCCCGGACGCCGCCGGGTCGTGCGACGTCACGCTGGTCTGTGCCACCCTGCCCCCATACGTACGGGTATTACCTGTGCCGTGCACGTATCGTAGGTAGACGCTTGTTTACTTGCAACTCGTTGGATACTGGACACTGACCGTTACCGACAGGCCGGGGATGGGAATGCGGGTCGAGGACGAGCGCGCGGGGCCCGCCGGCGCGGGCGCGGACCGCCGGCCCAAACGGGACCGCGAGGCGACCGAGCGCCGCATCCTGGAGGCCGCCCGCGACCTGTTCGGCGAGCACGGCTACGACGGCGTCACCGTCCGCATGATCGCGGCGCGGGCGGAGGCGAACGTCGCCCTGGTCAACCGGTACTTCGGGTCGAAGGCGGCGCTGTTCGGCGAGGTCCTGGCCGGGGAGTCGGTGATCCGCGGCGTCATCGCGGGCGACCCGGAGGGGCTGCCGCGGCGGCTCGCCGAGCACTTCGTCCGGCAGATCGACCAGCGCCCCGTCACCGCCATGTCCCGCATGCTGGACCGGTCGGCGGGCCACCCCGAGGTCAAGGAGATCCTGCTCCGGTACCTGGAGGAAGTGATCGTCCAGCCGATGATCGCGCAGCTGGAGGGGCCGGACGCCCGCGCCCGCGCGCTGCTCGCGTCCACGATCATCATGGGCGGCGGCCCGGTCCGGCGGCTGTTCGGCCTGGAGGACCTGCGCGCCGCCGACCCGGCCGAGGTCACCGACCGGCTCACCGCCATGTTCACCGCCGCGCTCGCCCCGCCCGTCCGCCGGGAGGCGCCCGTCCACCGGGAGGCGCCCGTACGCCGGGAGGCGTAGCGGGCGCGGCCGGGATCGTCTTCCGGTCGGAGCGATGCGCCGCGCGCCGCGCATAGGGTTGCTGACCATGAGGCTGGGGGGCGCCGTCCGGGCGCGCTGGGGCAGGACGGGGCGGACGGCCCGCTGGACGGCGGCGGGCGCGGCGCTCGTGCTGGCGGGCGGCGGCGCGGCCTGGGGCGCCGGGGCCGGCGACGCGCCCGGCGTCCGGACGTCCGAGCAGCGCATCGCGGTGGTGGACGGCCCGAAGGACGACCGGCACGTCACGCTCGACACGACGTTCTACCGGCCCGTCGGGCGCTCCAAGGGCCCGGCGGTCCTGCTGGGGCACGGCTTCGGCGGCTCCAAGCGGGACGTCGCGGGCGAGGCGCGCGACCTGGCCCGCGCCGGGTACGCGGTGCTGGCGTGGTCGGCGCGCGGGTTCGGGCGGTCGACCGGGGAGATCGCGCTCAACTCCCCCGACTACGAGGTCAAGGACGTCCGGCAGCTCATCGACTGGCTCGCGAAGCGCCCCGAGGTCGTCCTCGACGGGCCGGGCGACCCGCGCGTCGGCATGGCGGGCGAGTCGTACGGCGGCGCGATCGCGCTGATGACCGCCGCGTACGACCGGCGGGTGGACGCCATCGCGCCGCGGATCACGTGGAACAGCCTCGCGGACGCGCTGTTCCCGACCGCCGCCGCGGGCGCCGGGCCGGCGGAGGGCGTGTTCAAGAAGCTGTGGGCGGGGCTGTTCTTCACGAGCGGCGCCGGGCGGACGGCGTGCGGGCGCTTCCTGCCGTCGCTGTGCGAGATGTACCAGGAGGTGGCGGAGAAGGGCCGCCCGACCGACGCGGCGATCGAGACGCTGCGGCGGTCGAGCCCGGCCTCGGTCGCCGACCGGATCACGGTGCCGACGCTGCTCGTCCAAGGGCAGGCCGACTCGCTGTTCCCGCTGGACCAGGCGGACGCCAACGCGCGCGCCATCGCCCGGAACGGCGCGCCGGTGTCGGTGGTGTGGTTCCAGGGCGGGCACGACGGCGGCGACCAGGAGACGGAGCGAGTCGAGGGGCTGGTGCGCGACTTCTTCGACGCGCGGCTCCGCGGATCCGGCCCCGCCCTGGACGGGTTCACGGTGACGCGGGCGGGCGGGCTCGACTCGTCCACGCAGGAGGTCGTCGTAGAGGAGGCGACCACGTCCCGGTATCCGGGGCTCTCCGCTGACCCGGCGGCGATGCGGCTCACCGGCGGCGAGCAGACGATCTTCAACCCGGCGGGCGGGTCGCCGGCCTCGGTCTCGGCGATGCCGGGGCTGGGCGCGCTGGGGTCCCTCGGCGCGCTCGGCGGGTCGGCGCCGTCCGACATGCCGGGGCAGGCCGCCGCATTCGACACGGCTCCGCTGGAGCATCCGGTGCGGCTCACCGGTGCGGCGACGGTCCGGTTGAAGGTGCGGGGGGACGGCCCGCTGTTCGCGAAGCTCTACGACGTCGCGCCCGGCGGACGCGCCGCTCCGGCGCGGCGGCTCGCGGCGCCGTTCCGGGTGTCGGACGGCGAGGTCACGGTGACGCTCCCGGCGATGGACTACCGCTTCGACCGCGGCCATCGCCTGCGCCTCGTCATCGCGACGACCGACATGGGGTTCGCGACGCCGGCTTCGCCCTCGTCCTACAAGGTGCAGGTGGTCTCGCCGCTGAGCGTGCCCACGGTGCCCTCACTGGCCACCGCCTCCGCCCCGCTGCCCGCCTGGGTGTGGGCTCTGCCTCCGGCGGCGTCGGTCGTCGCCGTCGGCATCCTCATCTCTGGACGCCGTAGGCGCGGGGCGTCCACGGAGAGCGACGTCCCCCTGGAGATAACGGGACTGACGAAGGCTTACAAGAACGGCCATCTGGCCGTGGCCGACCTGTCGTTCCGTGTCGAGAAGGGGCAGGTGCTGGGGCTGCTGGGGCCAAACGGCGCAGGCAAGACGACGACCCTGCGCATGCTCATGGGCCTGATCCACCCCGACTCGGGCGAGATCCGCATCTTCGGGCAGCGCGTCACTCCCGGAGCACCCGTCCTCTCCCGCCTGGGGTCCTTCGTGGAGGGGCCCGGGTTCCTGCCTCATCTGTCCGGGCGCGACAATCTGGACCTGTACTGGCGCGCCACCGGGCGCCCCTTGGACGAAGCCCACTTGGACGAGGCGCTGCAGATAGCCGCCCTGGGCCCCGCTCTGGACAGACCTGTGCGCACCTACTCGCAGGGGATGAGGCAGCGGCTCGCCATAGCGCAGGCCATGCTCGGGCTGCCGGACCTCCTCGTCCTGGACGAGCCGACCAACGGCCTCGACCCGCCGCAGATCCGCGAGATGCGGGAGGTGCTCGTCCGGTACGCCGCGGCCGGGCGGACGGTGATCGTGTCCAGCCACCTGCTGGCGGAGGTCGAGCAGACCTGCACGCACGCGGTCGTCATGGCGGGCGGGCGCCGCGTCGCCGCCGGGCCGGTCAGCGAGATCACCGGCTCCGGCCGCCGCCTGGAGGACGCGTTCCTGGAGATCATCGGGGAGGGGTCATGACGACCTACCGCGTCCGGCGGACGCTGCCGCTGCGCGTCGAGGCCGTCCGCCAGTTCCGGCGCCGCCGGACGCTCATCGCGTTCGGGATCCTGCTCGTCCTCCCGTGGGTGCTGGTGCTCGCGTTCAAGCTGGGCGGCGACCCCGGCCCGGACGGCGTCCCCAGCCTGGTCGACGTCGCCACGTCGTCCGCGCTCAACTTCGCCCTCTTCGCCCTGTTCGTCTCGACGGGCTTCCTGCTGGTGGTCGCGGTGGCCCTGTTCTGCGGCGACACGGTCGCGAGCGAGGCGGGCTGGTCGTCGCTGCGGTACCTGCTGGCCGCGCCGGTGCCGCGCGCCCGCCTGCTCCGCCAGAAACTGATCGTCGCGCTCTCCTACGCGGTGGTGGCCGTCGTCGGCCTGCCGCTGATGTCGCTGGCGGCCGGGGCGGTGGGCTTCGGCTGGGGCGACGTGGAACTCCCCACCGGCGGCACCGTCCCGGTGGGCACCGCGCTCGGCCGGATGGCGATCATCATCGGCTACTCGCTGATCGCCCAGCTCGTCGTCGCCGCCCTGGCGTTCCTGCTCTCCGTCACCACCGACTCGCCCCTCGGCGCGGTCGGCGGCGCGGTCGGCCTCGTCATCGTCAGCAACATCCTGGACGCGGTCACCGCCCTCGGCTCCTGGCGCGACTTCCTCCCGACGCACTGGATGTACTCCTGGATGGACGCCCTGCAGCCCCAGATCCAATGGACGGGCATGGCGAAGGGCGCCGCGATATCCGTTTCCTACGCGCTGATTCTGTTCGCCGCGGCGTTCCGCCGCTTCCGAACCCGCGACATTGTCTCCTGAAATTCGACGACATTCTGCAATCGTAAAGTAACTCTCCGCTGATGTACCGTTCCTAAAAATCGGTCGAAACGGCGGTGTTCGTCGCATAAGCTCAGCGAACCTCGGACGCGTCCGCCACGTCGTACGGGGTGACGACGATTAAGCCCGCCCCGTTGGGGGGAGATGATCACCATGGCACGGCAGCAGCTCATCAAACGCCCCAAGCCCCCGCGTCCCCCGAGCCAACCCGACCTGAGGACCCCCTCGGGCCGCCTGCTCCCCTACTGAAGCCGCGCCAGGAACCGCTCCCGCTCGACGACGACCCGCTCGACGCGTCCGGCCCCCACCACGGAACCGCGCTCGTCGACCGCCCTGAACCCGAACACCAGCCGCTTCCCGTCGACCTCGCCGAGCTCGGCCTCCACGGTCACCCGCGCGCCGACCGGGCTCGCGGCGCGGTGCTCCACCTCCGCCCGCGTCCCCACGGACGTCCTGCCGCCCGGGAGACGCCCCGAGAGCGCCTCAAGCGTCGCCGCCTCCGCGAGCGCCAGCAGCCGGGGAGTCCCCAGAACGGGCACGTCGCCGCTTCCCATGGCGATCGCCGTGTCGTCGTCCCCGACGACGATGGACACCTGGCCGCGCAGCCCCGCCTTGAGTTCCATGCGTCCATGAGTACACGCCCGAGGTCACACCTGCCGCTCAAGCCGCGAGTCGCATGAAACTCTGCGCCGGCCGGTCAAGAGGCATCCTGGCCCTCCTTGAACCGCCCTCCATGGGCAACGTAGATCGCCCCCGCGCCGCCGCCTTACCGTCCTCCTGCACGTCACCGACTCAACCCCCGCCGATCCCGTCGTAGGCGGCCATCACGACCTACGATCACCTCGGCCAGGCGGAGGAGAACCGAGTGGCTGTCGATCGAGCGCCGCCCGCGTTCGACCCGACTGAGCCGGCTCTCCGAGCGTCCGACCAGACCGGCCACCACTACTTGGGAGAGAGGCCCGCCGCCCACTTGTTGATCGTGTTGAACGTCGCCGGAGCGACCACCACGGCGTCGGCGGTCGGCAACTCGTCCGGCTCGTCGGGCATGCGGAACTCGCTCCGCACCCGTGTGCCCGTCAATTCGGCGAGGCGGGGGGCGTCGATGAAGCGCAGGCCCATGGGGGTGGCGATCACGTAGACACGCCACCCCGCAGCCTGGGCCAAGTCGACGAAGGTCTCGGCGTCGGACGCCGCTGGAGCGGCGCAGACGACGTGATAGAGGACGCCGCGCGAGGTCACTCAGCGGAGGCTACGCCTACGGGGCAGGTGAGGCCGGTGCCGCCTAGGCCGCAGTAGCCGTCGGGGTTCTTGGCCAGGTACTGCTGGTGGTAGTCCTCGGCGTAGTAGAAGTCGGCGGCCCTTGTCATCTCGGTCGTGATGGGGCCGTAGCCGGCGTTCGTGAGGACCTTCTGGTAGGCGTCGCGGGAGGCTTCGGCGGCCTTCTGCTGGACGTCGGAGCGGGCGAAGATCACCGAGCGGTACTGGGTGCCCACGTCGTTGCCCTGGCGCATGCCCTGGGTCGGGTCGTGGGACTCCCAGAAGACGCGGAGCAGGTCGTCGTAGGCGACCTTGGCGGGGTCGTAGACGACGCGGACGGTCTCGGCGTGGCCGGTCAGGCCGCTGCAGACCTCTTCGTAGGTGGGGTTGGGGGTGTAGCCGCCCTCGTAGCCGGACGCCGTGGAGATGACGCCCGGGGTCTGCCAGAACTTGCGTTCGGCGCCCCAGAAGCAGCCGAGGGCGAACTCCGCGATCTCGGCGCCGTCCGGGTAGGGCGGGGCCAGCGGGGCGTCGAGGACCTCGTGGCGCGGCGGCACCGGGATGGGCTCGTCCCTGCCGGGGAGTGCCTTCTCCGGAGAGACCATCTGGGTCTTCGCAAAGCCGAACATGGCTTTAGGTTAACTCGATGGCGTCATGAGCGTGCTTGTGGATGGCTGATTACGGGCTGGTAGGTTGCTCGTCGTGGCGAAGCGGGGGATGGCGTACGGGGTCGCGGCCTATGCGATCTGGGGGCTGTTCCCGCTGTACTGGCCGCTGCTGAAGCCGGCGGGGGCCGGCGAGATCCTCGCGCACCGGATCATGTGGTCGCTGGTCGCCGTCGCGGCGGTGCTCGCGGCGAGGCGGAGCCGGGGGTGGATCCGGCGGCTGGGGGCGCGGCAGGCGCTGCTGCTGGCCCTGGCCGCGATCGTCATCAGCGTCAACTGGGGGACGTACATCTACGCCGTCAACACGGGGCGGACGATCGAGTGCGCGCTCGGCTACTTCATCAACCCGCTGATCAGCGTGGTGCTCGGCGTCGCCGTCTTCCGGGAGCGGTTGCGGCCGTGGCAGTGGGGCGCGGTCGGGATGGGGGCCGCGGCGGTGGCGGTGCTCACGGTCGACTACGGGCGGCCTCCCTGGATCGCGCTCGTGCTGGCCCTGGCGTTCGGCACGTACGGGCTGCTCAAGAAGTTCGCCGGCATGCCGTCCGCGGAGAGCCTGGCGGTCGAGACGGCGGTGCTGTTCGTGCCCGCCCTGGCGTTCGTGCTGGTGCTGGACGGGAGGGGCGAGGCTGCGTTCGGGCACCACGGGATGGGCCACGCGGCCCTGCTGGTCGGGGCGGGGGTCGTGACCGCGGTGCCGCTGATGCTGTTCAACGCCGCGGCCATCCGGCTGCCGCTGAGCGTCATCGGGATGCTGCAGTACCTGACGCCCGTGCTGCAGTTCCTCATCGGGTACTTCGTGCAGCACGAGGAGATGCCGCCGAGCCGCTGGGCCGGGTTCCTGCTGGTGTGGCTGGCGTTGATGATGCTGACGCGGGAGGGGCTGCGCCCGGGACGGCGGGAAGCGGTGTCCGGAGCCGCGCTGAAGGGCTAAAGTGCCGGGACGTCAAATGCCGGATTCGGAGGAGTCCTGTTGCGTCTGGTCACCGTCAGTGTGTTGGGAACGGCACTGGTCGTGGCGGGGATGCTCGCGCCCGCGCCGGGTGAGGCGACCGGGCACGGGGACGTCGTGGTGGAGCCGGGCGTGGCGCGGCCGGGCGAGCAGGTCCGGGTCTCGATGCCGGGGTGCCGGGGCAGGGCGCGCGTGACGTCCGAGGTGTTGGACGGGCGGCCCGCGGGCGGGACCGCGACCGTGAAGGCGGACGCCGCGCCGAGCACCTACTCGGTCGTGGCGCGCTGCGGGGCGAGGAAGGCGACCGGCGAGGTGCGGGTGGCGGGTCGGCTGGCATGGCCGGACATTCTGCCCACCGATCACCACGCTCGGTGATCGTCACCATACGTATTGAGGTCCTGACATAACGGACTTTTACCCCTGCCACCTGCGCGGACACTGTCAGAACGTCTCAACAAATGAGACAACGCGTCCAGCAAGTGATAGACGTCACTCGAAACAGGCTGACATTTCTTACGCCGGCCCCCTTGATCGCGTTAATTGATCATGTGATAATTCCCCCAAATTAACCAAATCGCCCAAGTTTCGCAGACGTCTACAGAGAACTCGTATCGCCCTCTGCTCCCCTGCCGCACACCCGGTGCGGCGGTCACGGTGGAGGGTCGATTTGCTTTCACCCACATGGGGGGCAGTCGGAAGTGTCCGTCGACGTTGGTGCCGCCGTTCCCGTCAAGAGAGCCAAGAACTTCCCGCTCTACCGCACGGTCTCCAGGCTCGTGCGAGACCCGCTGCGGGAGATCCTCCGTATCAGCACCGCCGCCGGAGGCGAGATCGCGCGGCTGGACCTCGGTGCGTCCCATCCCTACCTGGTGACCCACCCGGACCACGTCCAGCAGGTGCTCCGGAAGCAGTCGCAGAACTTCGTCCGGGACGGGACGTTCTGGCGCCCCCTGCACGGCCTCTTCGGCGACAGCATCATGTCCGAGTACGACGAGTGGGAGCTGAGCAAGCGCATCCTGCAGCCCGCGTTCTCGACCCGCACCATCAGGTCCCTCAGCGACCACATGGCGCAGGCGATCAACGAGGCCGTCCGGCAGCTGGACGAGCCGGCCCGCGCGGACCGGCCCATCGAGGTGCTGCCGGAGATGGGGCGCATCGTCCACGACACCGTGATCAAGGTGCTGTTCGGCAACAAGATCCGGCAGGCGGAGGCCGACCGGATGATCCCGGCGATGGAGCGGCTGGCCACCTCGATCGCGTTCCGCTTCCTGCTGCCGTTCGTCCCGAAGTCGATCCCGCTGCCCGGGGACCGCGCGTTCGCCGAGGGGCTCCGCGTCATGGACGAGACCCTCTACGAGCTCGTCGAGCGGTTCCGCTACGACGCCGGCGAGGGCTACGACATCTTCACCGTGCTGTGCCAGGCCCGGATGACCGAGGGCAGCGGCCTCGGCGACGAGTGGGTCCGCGACAACCTGCTCGCCATGTGGGCCACCAGCACCGAGACGACGACCGTGGCGCTGACCTGGCTGTGGCCGATGCTCGCCCAGCACCCCGACGTGATCGACCGGCTCCGTGCGGAGGTCACCGAGGTCGTGGGGGACGAGGAGGTCCGGCCCGACCATCTGCACCGGCTGCCCTACGTGAAGCAGGTCATCCAGGAGCTGTTGCGGCTGTACCCGGTCGGCTGGATCTTCCCGCGGATCGCGCTCGCCGACACCGACATCGAAGGCGTTCCCATCAAGGCCGGGCAGACGGTGCTGACCAGCCCGTTCCTCACGCACCGCCTCGAATCGGTCTGGGACCGGCCGCTCGAGTTCGACCCCGGGCGGTTCACCCCCGAGGCGAACCGCACCCGGCACCGCTACGCCTACTACCCCTTCGGCGGCGGCCCGCACCAGTGCATCGGGCGGCACGTGTTCCACATGGAGGCCGAGCTGATCCTCACCGCCATCCTGAGCCGGTACCGCCCGTCGCTGCTGCCGACGGACGGCCCCGTGGAGGCGCGGATCGGCGCGACCCTCCGGCCCGACCAGCCGCTCTACCTGAAGCTGGAGCCGGCGCGATGACGGAGGCCGTTCCCGGCGAAGTGACCGAGCCTCCGCATCCGGGCCACCGGACGGCGGAGGCGCCCCTGACGGCTCTCCAGGCCGGGACGGTCTGCGCCGTCGCGGGCCAGGCGCAGCGGCAGATGCGCGCCTGGGCCGCCGAGCACCCCGCGCTGTACGACGCGAAGGCGTTCGATCCGGCGCTGTTCAGCACGCTCGCGCTCGCGGCGGCGTTCAGCGGCCCCGGGCTCACCGCCGACCGGCTGCGCATGGCCAACCGCGTCTGCCTGTGGTGCTTCGGCCTCGACTGGCTGATCGACTACGCCGCGTCGTCCCGCGCCGAGGTCGCGGGCCTGGTGCGCCGGTGCGCGGCCGTCGCCGACGGCGCCCCTCCCGGAGACGGGACCACCGCGGAGGACGAGCTGGCGCGGTTCCTCGCCGACGTCCGCGACGAGCTGGCGGCCGAGCCCGCCTACCCGGAGCTGCGCGACGTGTGGCGCGACGAGCTGCAGCGCGTGCTCGAGGCGATGGCCCTCGAATGGGACTGGAAGAGCGCGCGGGAGAAGGGCGAGCCCGGCCCGTCGTTCGACGGCTACCTCGCGAACGCCGACAACCTGGGCTTCTCCTTCGTGTTCGCCTCGCACTGGATCGCGTCGGGCGGCGGTGGGAACGTTCCGCTGGTGCGCGAGGCGAGCCGGGCCGTCCAGCGGGTCATCCGGCTGCTGAACGACCTCGGCACGTACGAGCGGGACGTCCAGTGGGGCGACCTGAACGGCCTGCTGCTCGACAAGACGCGCGCAGAGGTCGAGGAACGCATCGGGGAGTTGACCACCGAGGCCCGGACGCTGCTCAAGGACGCCGCCGAAGGCGTCCCGGAGCTGGCGCGCTACATGGAGCGGCAGATGGACTTCTGCGCGGGCTTCTACGGAGTGACCGACTTCTGGGGCACGTTGTGAGCGTCGACGACCGTCCTGTTCCGCGAACCGTCCCGTCCCCCCGGTCCCCGTCCACCGGCGGCGTCGACGTGGCCGGCGCCGCGCGCGAGCTGATCGGCGGGCTCGTCGCGCACCCGTGGGGGCAGGTCTCCCCGTCGGTGTACGAGACCGGCAGGATCGTCACGCTGGCCCCCTGGCTGCGCGACCACGACCGGCGCCTCGCCTACCTCGTGGAGTCGCAGCGGCCGGACGGCGCCTGGGGGGCGCCGGTCGACGGGTACGCGCTCGTCCCGACCCTGAGCGCGGTCGAGGCCCTCCTCGCCGAGCTGACCGGCGAGCGGCGCGCGGCGAGCGACGGCGGGGCGGTGCACACCGGCCTGCTGGTGCGGTCGGCGGCCGCCGGGCTGCGCGCGATCGCCGCCCGGATGTGCGGCCCGTCCGCCGCGGACATGGAGCTGCCCGACCTGCCCGCGATCGAGCTGATCGCGCCGGCCCTGACCGAGCGGATCAACGCCTCGCTGGCGCGGCTGCGCGAGCGCCCCGTCCCCGGGCTGGCCGAGTGGGCGGGACGCGAGCTCGGCCCGCCGGCGGGGCTGGACGGGGCGAAGCTGGCGCTCGTCCGGGGGCTGCTCGCCTCCGGCGCGGACGTGCCGCAGAAGCTGCTGCACGCCCTGGAGGTCGGCGACGGGACGGCCGGGCCGCCGCGGCTGCGCCCCGAGCCGACCGGCACGATCGGCGCGTCGCCCGCGGCGACCGCCGTGTGGCTGGGCGCGCGGGCGGCCGGCGACCCGAGCAGCCCCGCCCGCTGGTATCTGGAGACCGTGGTGGCGCAGCACGGCGGGCCCGTGCCGTGCGGCTTCCCGCTGACGGTGTTCGAGCGCGGCTGGGTGCTGGCGTGGCTGGTCCGCGCGGGCATCCCGGTCGC
This sequence comes from Actinomadura sp., assembly GCF_044508335.1. NCBI lineage: Bacteria > Bacillati > Actinomycetota > Actinomycetes > Streptosporangiales > Thermomonosporaceae > Actinomadura > Actinomadura sp. Next base: position 60,855 of record NZ_JBIQHY010000015.1, on the reverse strand, counting down.
CGTCCCGCCGGAGCTGGTCCTCAGCCTGACCGCGCCGCTCGGCCCGGCGGGCACCCCGGCGGCGGAGGGCCTGCCGGCGGACGCCGACACCACCGCCGGCGCCCTGTACGCGCTGGCGCTGCTCGGCGCGCAGCACCGCCCGGACCCCCTCTACGCCTACGAGACCGACACCCATTTCTGCACGTGGCGCGGCGAGGAGGGCGCGTCGGTCACGACGAACGCGCACGTGCTGGAGGCGATCGGCCAGTACATCGCCGCCCGCGGCCGCACCGCCGCCGAGCCCGGCGCGGACATCGCCCGGCACGCCGCGGCCGTCGCGAAGGTCGCGGGCTGGCTCCGCGGGCAGCAGCGGCCGGACGGCAGCTGGGACGACCGCTGGCACGCCTCCCCCTTCTACGCGACGGCGTGCGCCGCGATCGCGCTGGCGGGCTTCGGCGGGACGGGCTCGGCCGCCGCGGTCGGCGCGGCGCGCGCGTGGGTCCTCGGCTCGCAGCGCGAAGACGGCTCCTGGGGCCGCTGGGGCGGGACGCCCGAGGAGACCTCGTACGCGGTCCAACTCCTGCTGTTGACGGACCCGTCGCCCGGCGCGGACGTGCGGGACGCCGTCGCGCGCGCCGTCCCGCACCTGCTCCGCTCGCTGAACAGGGCGGACGGCGGCGACGCGGACGAGCCCGCGCTGTGGCATGACAAGGACCTCTACAGGCCCGCGGCGATCGTCCGGGCCGGGGTGCTGGCGGCGCTGCACCTCGCGCGCACGGTTTCCGCCTCGGACGCAATGTTTCGGTGAAGTGAAATCGGCCACACCCGCGCAACCCGACACGTCCGTCAAATACGACAAAGTGTTCGGCGTTGACGATTCACCTTGAGGCGTTATGGTCATGTTGCTAGTCTTCTAGGCCGTATGGAACGGCGGACCACCGTCGCCCTTGCACCCACCACACGCGCCACCCGCCCGGCTTAATCCTGGCCGAAGCGGGTTGCGAGCCATTTCACATATTGTTGGGGCGATAGTAATGCGTTTCCGCAACTCGCGCCTGAGGACCAAGATCACGGCCCTGTTGCTCTCCCTCGTGGCACTCTGGGTTTTCGCCGCGTGGGTCACCCTGCGCGAGGGCGTCAACCTGCTCACCGTCAGCACGCTGGACAAGGCCCTCGCACAGCCGACCGACCCGCTCCTCGCCGACCTGCAGCGTGAGCGCCGGCTCACCATGGTGCAGATGGCGAGGCCGAGCGCCACCGCGCGGGCGGCGTTGAACGCGCAGCGCGAGCAGACCGACAAGACGCGCGCGGAGGCGGTCCGCCTCGCCCGCGGCGGGAACGTCGGGCGGTTCGGCGGCGGCACCCTCGAACGGCGCGTCGACCAGATGCTCGACCGGCTGAAGGCGGTGGACGGCACCCGCCGCGCGGTCGACGCCGGGAGCACCGACCGCGCCCGGGTCGCCGCCGGGTATTCCGAGGTCGTCGAGTCAATTTTCCGCGTCTACGATTCGCTGGCCACGCTGGACGACAAGGATTTCGCCCGCGACACCCGGACGCTCCTCGAACTGAACCGCATGTGGGAACAGCTTTCCCAGGAAGACGCATTGATGGCGGGCTCGCTCGCCGCGGGCCGCATCACCCCGCAGGAACTCGTCACCTTCACCCAGACGGTCGGCACCCGCCGGCACAACACCGCGCAGGCGCTCATCACCATTCAGGACTCGGACCCCACGCTGTACACCGGCCTGACGAAGAACGCGCGGATCACCAAGGTCCAGCCGCTCGAAGACGAGATCATGCAGAACCGCCGGACCTTCACCGCGCAGCAGGCCCGCGGCGCCTACCGGCCCCCGGTGACCGCCGACCAGTGGAACTCCGCGACCGAGCCCGCCCTCGCGGAGATGCGCCACCAGATCCAGTCGTCCGGTGACCGGCTGGTCGACCGCGCCACCCCGATCGCCGCGGGCGTGATCATCCGGCTGCTGCTGGCCGGCGGTCTCGGGCTCATCGCGGTCATCGCGTCCATCATCGTGTCGATCACCACCGCCCGCGCCCTCGTCCGCCAGCTGGAGCGGCTGCGCAACGCCGCCTGGGAGCTGGCCGAGCAGCGGCTGCCCGGCGTCGTCGAGCGGCTCGGCCACGGCGAGAAGGTGGACGTCGCCCTGGAGGCGCCGCCGCTGGAGTTCGGCACCGACGAGATCGGCCAGGTGGGGCGCGCGTTCAACGCCGTCCAGGAGACCGCGATCCGCACCGCCGTCGAGCAGGCCGAGCTGCGCCGCGGCATCCGGGACGTCCTGCTGAGCCTGGCGCGGCGCACCCAGACGCTGGTGCACCGGCAGCTCACCATGCTGGACACCATGGAGCGCCGCCGCGACATCGAGACCAAGGAGCTGGAGGAGCTGTTCCGGCTCGACCACCTCGCGACCCGCATGCGGCGCAACGCCGAGAACCTGATCGTCCTGTCGGGCGCCCTCCCGGCCCGCGGCTGGCGCAACTCGGTCCCGATGGTGGACGTCGTCCGCGCCGCGGTCGGCGAGGTCGAGGACTACACCCGCGTCACCGTGCTGCCGTTCGGCCCGGTGGAGCTGGCCGGGCGCGCCGTCGGCGACGTCACCCACCTGCTCGCCGAGCTGATCGAGAACGCGGTGTCGTTCTCCCCGCCCGACACCGTCGTGCAGGTCGGTGGGCACCTCGTCGCCAGCGGCTTCGCGATCGACATCGAGGACCGCGGGCTCGGCATGACCGACGACAAGCTCGCCGAGATCAACGAGCGGATCGCGAACCCGCCCGACTTCAACCTGCAGAGCTCGGTGCAGCTCGGCCTGTTCGTGGTCAGCAAGCTCGCCGAGCGGTACGGCCTCCAGGTCTCGCTGAAGCGGTCCGCGTACGGCGGCACCACCGCCGTCGTCGTCATCCCGCGCGAGCTGATCGTCGAGCAGGGCCCGGCGCCCGTGCCCGCCGGCGCCACCACGCAGAACGGGCTGGAGGTGCGCCGCCCGACCGCCGTCGGCGCCGGCGCCCCGGCCCCCGGGCGCGCGGCCGCCGCCACCGCGACGCTGCCCCCCGCGAGCACCGGCCGGCCGGCCGCCGGGCCCGCGCTCGTGGCGGTGCCCCCACCCGTGTCCGAACCGGCCGCGCCGACCGCGCCGACTCCAGGCGGCGACGCCGCACCCCAGCCGGACCCCGAGGCCCCGAGGACCGAACCGCCCGCGCCGCACGACGACGTGCCCGCGGACGGCGAGCGTCCCCACCCCACCGAGCCGGAGGACCAGCCACCCGTGCCCGAGATCTCCACCACACCGTCCGGCCTGCCCGTCCGGGTGCCGCAGGCGAACCTTGCCGAACCCCTGCGGGCCGACGAGCCCGCCGCCGCCGAGGAGCCGGACGAGCCGGAGGACCTGGGCCGCTCCCCCGAAGAAATCCAGCGGATCATGGGCTCCTACCAGCGCGGCACCCGCCAGGGCCGCTCCGACGCGGCCCGCACCGAGGCGGCGCGCGCCGACGAGGGCGGCGCCGACGCCGGCCACAACGCAGCGAAAGGCGAGGAAGAGCAGTGACGCAGAAGACCGGTTCCGCATCCGATCTGGGCTGGTTGCTGGACGACCTGGTCCACCGGTTGCCGCACGCCCGCAACGCGGTGGTGCTGTCGGCGGACGGCCTGCTCATGGCGTCCTCGGAGGGCATGTCCCAGGACGACGGGGAGCACCTCGCCGCCGTCGCCGCCGGCATCCAGAGCCTCGCCAAGGGCGCCGGGACCCGGTTCGGCGGCGGGCCCGTCCGGCAGACGATCGTCGAGATGGCGTCGGCGTTCCTGCTGGTGACGGTCGCCGGCAAGGGCGCCTGCCTCGCCGTCCTCGCCGAGGAGGACGCCGACGTCGGCCTGATCGCCTACGAGATGGCGATGCTCGTCACCGCCATGGGCCACCACCTGACCTCGCCCGCGCGGTCCGAGTCCGCCGGGGAGGGACGGCAGGCATGATGCCCCCCGAGGATCCCGCGCCGGAGCCCTGGACGGACGACCCGGCGCCGCCGCCCGCCCACCACGACCGGTACCTCGACGAGCAGGCCGGCCCGATGGTGCGGCCGTACGTGATGACCAGCGGCCGGATCGAGCCCACCCGCGGCAAGTTCGACCTGATCACCCTGGTGGTCGCGGACGGCCCGGAGCCCGAGGGCGCGATCGGCCTCGGCCCCGAGCACCTCGCCATCATCCGGCTCTGCCAGAACGTCATGTCGGTCGCCGAGCTCACCGGGCACCTCGACCTGCCGGTCGCCACGGTGCGGGTCATGCTCGGCGACCTGCTCGACAAGGGGTTCGTCTCCATGCAGGAACCCGAACCGGAGGCGGACATGCACGACATCAGGCTCTACAAGGCGGTGATCGATGGTCTCCGGGCCCTCTAGGGGCGTGCGCGCCCGCCGGCTCCCCACCGCGGTCAAGATCGTGATCGCGGGCGGCTTCGGGGTCGGCAAGACCACCATGGTGGGCACCGTCTCCGAGACGCAGCCGCTGCGCACCGAGGAACTCCTCACCGACCAGGGCGTCGGCGTCGACGACATCTCCGGCGTGGAGCGCAAGGACACCACCACGGTCGCGATGGACTTCGGCCGCATCACGATGCGGAACGGGTACGTCCTCTACCTGTTCGGCACCCCCGGCCAGGAGCGCTTCTGGTTCATGTGGGACGAGGTCTCCCTCGGCGCCCTCGGCGCCGTCGTGCTCGCCGACACCCGCCGCCTGTCCGACTGCTTCCCGTCGGTCGACTACTTCGAGCGCCGCGGCACACCCTTCATCGTCGCGGTCAACTGCTTCGAGGGCGCCAAGCAGTACGACCTCGGGGAGATCCAGATGGCCCTCAACCTGGGCCCCAAGGTCCCCGTCATGCTCTGCGACGCGCGCAGCCTCGAATCCTGCAAGGAGGTCCTCATCGACCTCGTCCTGCACGCGATGAAGTACCGCGGCCTGGCCGAGAAAGCCGAACCCCAGAACGCCTGAAGCACCCCGTGCGCCGGGGGCCGGGTCTCCTCCGGCGCACGGACAGGCGCACCACGCCGCAAGCGCCGGCGGCCGCTGCCGGCTTGCCAATGCGCGGCGGTGGAGGAGGGTCAGCCTGTGCGGGAGACGACGTAGTCGCAGAGGTTGGTGAAGGCGTCGCGGGCGGGGATGTCGGGGAGGGTGAGGAGTTCGGCGCGGGCGTCCTCCGCCCACCGGCGGAGGTCGGCGCGGGCGCGGTCCATGGCCGGGTGGGCGCGCAGCAGGGCGAGCGCCTCGGCGTGCAGGGCGTCGTCGGTGAGGTCCTGGACGAGCAGCTCGCGGAGGCGGGCGTCGTCGGGGCCCGACCCCGTCCCGGCGAGGACGTGGTGCATCGGGAGGGTGCGGATGCCCTCGCGGAGGTCGGTGCCGGGGGTCTTGCCCGACTCCTCCGTCTCGGAGTCGATGTCGAGGATGTCGTCGGACAGCTGGAACGCGATGCCGATCTTCTCGCAGGCGGAGGTGACCGTGTCGACGACGTGGGACGGGGCGCCGGACAGCAGCGCGCCGAACTGGCCGGACACCGCGATGAGGGACGCGGTCTTGTCGGCCACGACGCCCAGGTAGTGCTTGAGGGGGTCGGCGCCCGCGCCGGGGCCGACGGTCTCCTGGATCTGGCCGCGGACGAGCCGGGCGAACGCGCGGGCCTGGATCCGGACGGCCTCCGGGCCGAGGTCGGCGAGCAGGTCGGACGCGCGGGCGAACAGGTAGTCGCCGGTGAGGATCGCGACCGTGTTCGTCCAGCGGGAGTTCGCCGACTCCTGGCCGCGCCGGACGGTCGCCTCGTCCATCACGTCGTCGTGGTAGAGGGTGCCGAGGTGGGTCAGCTCGACGACGACGGCGGCGGGGACCACGCCGGACGCGGCCGGGTCGCCGAAGTGGGAGGCGAGCAGCACCAGCATCGGCCGGAACCGCTTGCCGCCCGCCTCGACGAGATGCTCCGACGCCTCGGTGAGCAGCGGGTCCTCGCCGCGCACGCAGTCGAGCAGCAGGGCCTCGACCTCGGCCAGCCGCGCCTTGGCGCTGGACGCGAGCGCGGCGTCGATGGGAAGCCCGAACGGGCCGGTCTCCTCGATGGCCGGCCCGCCGGACCTCTCAGCGGATGGGTTGCTCACCCAAGACTCCCTACCGGACGAACATGTGGGTCGTGGCCTGTCCCGCGAGGTCCAGAACCGGCTGCGGGAGCACGCCGAGTACCACAGTAGCCGTCACGCCGAGGGCGACCGCGACCGCGGTCGCCGGCCCGGCCACCACGACCGGCCCGTCCACGTCCGGCTCGCTGAAGAACATGACGACGATCACACGGACGTAGAAGAACGCGGCGACGGCGGACGACACGACCGCGACGATCACCAGCGGCGTCGCGCCCTCCTCCACGGCCGCCTTGAACAGCGCGAACTTCCCGGTGAACCCGCTGGTGAGCGGGATGCCGGCGAACGCCAGCAGGAAGAAGGCCATCACGCCGGCGACGACCGGGGACCGCTTGCCGAGCCCCGCCCACCGGGACAGGTGCCCGGCCTCGCCGGCCGCGTCCCGCACCATCGTCACGACCGCGAACGCGCCGACCGAGGTGAAACCGTACGCGAGCAGGTAGAACAGGGTGCTCGACAGGCCGTGCGGGGAGCTGGCGATCACGCCCATGAGCAGGAAGCCCGCGTGCGCGATCGACGAGTATGCCAGCATCCGCTTGATGTCGGTCTGCGTGATCGCGATGATCGACCCGGCGACCATCGTGAGAATCGCCACGCCCCACATGAAGGGCCGCCAGTCCCACCGGAGCGTCTCGAACGCGACGTAGTAGACGCGCAGGATCCCGCCGAACGCGGCGACGACCGTGCAGGACGCCATCAGCGCCGTGATCGGGGTGGGGGCGCCCTGGTACACGTCCGGCTTCCACATGTGGAAGGGGACGCCGCCGAGCTTGAACAGCAGCCCCACCGACAGCAGCGCGACGCCCGCGAGGAGCAGGGTCTCGCTGCCGGTGTCCTTGCTGATCTGCGCGGAGATGTCCGACAGCCGCACCGACCCGGCGTACCCGTACAGCAGCGCGATCCCGTACAGGAAGAACGCCGACGAGAACGCGCCGAGCAGGAAGTACTTGACCGCCGCCTCCTGGGAGAGCAGGCGGCGCCGGCGGGCGAGCCCGCACAGCAGGTACAGCGGCAGCGACAGGACCTCCAGCGCCACGAACATCGTGAGCAGGTCGTTGGCCGCCGGGAACATGATCATGCCGCCGACGGCGAACATCATCAGCGGGAAGACCTCGGTCTGCACGACCCCGGCCTCCGCGGTGCGCTGCTCGGCCTCGCTGCCGGGCAGCGCGGACGCCTGCGCGGTGAACGCGCCGTCGGCGCGGGCGCCGCCGCGCTCGGCGATCAGCAGCAGGCTGACCAGCGCCAGCACCAGGATGGTGCCCTGGATGAACAGCGTGGGGCCGTCCACGCCGAGGGCGCCCTCGGCGGCGACGTGGTGCGGGTCCTCGCTCCACCCGAGCGCGACCGTCCACGCGAACGCGCCGGCGAGCCCGAGGAACGCGAGCGGCACCTGCACGTAGTAGCGCGAGTCGCGGCCGACGAACGCCTCGACGAGCACGCCCACCACGGCCATGCCGAGCACCAGGAGCAGCGGCATGATCTGGCCGTACTCGATGTGCGGCGCGGTGATGTCGTCCTGCTGCGCGAGGACCGCGATCACCTGGTCAGGGGTGCTCATGGACGGGCTCCGTTCTCGGCGACGTTACCGGTGATGTCCGGCGCCGGATCGTGCCGGTCGACCCGGGCCAGCGTGTGGTCCACCGACGGGTTGATCACGTGCAGCACCGGCTGCGGGAAGAAGCCCATCGCCACGATGATCGCGATGATCGGGGCGATGACCCACTTCTCCCTGGCGGACAGGTCCTTCATGCCCTCGACCGCGGGGACCGTGGGGCCGCCCATCGTCCGCTGGTACATCCACAGGATGTAGATGGCGGCGAGCACGATGGCGATGATGGACGCGACGGCGGCCCACTCGTAGCGGCTGAACGTGCCGACCACGACCAGGAACTCGGACACGAACGGCGACAGGCCGGGCAGCGACAGGCTCGACAGGCCGGCGACGAGGAACGTCCCGGCCAGCACGGGCGCCACCTTCTGCATGCCGCCGAAGTCGGAGATCTTCGCCGACCGCCGCCGGACGATCATGAACCCGACGATCAGGAACAGCGCGCCGGTCGAGAACCCGTGGTTCACCATGTACAGCGCCGCGCCCGACTGCGCCTGCGACGTCATCGCGAAGACGCCGAGCACGATGAACCCGAAGTGGGAGATCGACGTGTAGGCGATCAGCCGCTTCATGTCGACCTGCCCGATCGCGAGGATGGCGCCGTAGATGATGCTGACCACCGCGAACGCGAGCACCGCGGGCGTCGCCCACTTGGACGCGCCGGGGAACAGCTCCAGGCAGAACCGGAGCATCCCGTAGGTGCCGACCTTGTCCAGCACGCCGACGATCAGCACCAGCGCGCCCGCCGGGGACTGCTGCGCGGCGTCCGGCAGCCAGGTGTGCACCGGGAACATCGGCGCCTTGATCGCGAACGCGACGAAGAAGCCGAGGAACAGCCACTTCGCCGTCGTCGGGTCGATGTTCATCTTCGACAGCTCGTCGAACATGAACGTCCCGTGCCCGACGCCGCCGTCCGCGGCGGACTTGGCCGACAGCGGGTACAGCCAGATGACGGCGACCAGCATCAGCAGCCCGCCGAACAGCGAGTACAGCAGGAACTTCACCGCGGCGTAGGAGCGCTGGGCGCCGCCGTAGGACCCGATGATGAAGTACACCGGGACCAGCATCGCCTCGAAGAAGACGTAGAAGAGGAACACGTCGGTCGCCGCGAAGACGCCGATCATGGCCGCTTCCAGCGTCAGCAGCAGCGCGAAGTACGTCTTCACCGACCGCTTCGCCGGGACGTCCGACCCGCCGGAGCGGTCGGCCTCGTGCCAGGACGCGAGGATGACCAGCGGGACGAGGATCACCGACATCAGGATCAGCGTCAGCGCGACGCCGTCGACGCCGAGCGCCCAGTGGACCCCGAACTCCTTGATCCACCAGTACTTCTCTTCGAACTGGAAGCGCGCCCCGCCCGCGTCGAAGCCCGCCGCGACGGCGCCGGTGAGCGCCGCGACGACGAGGGAGACGCCGAGCGCGAACTGCTTGACCAGCGTCTCCCGCTCGCGCGGGACGGCGATGAGCAGCAGCGCGCCCACCAGTGGCAGTCCGATGAGGACGCTCAGCCAGGGAAAGTCGCTCATGAAACGTTCACCACCAGGAGCGCCGCGACCACGAGGGCCGCGCCGCCCAGCATCGAGAGAGCGTAGGAACGGGCGAAGCCGGTCTGCACACGGCGGAGGCGGCCGGAACTGCCGCCGACGCCGGCGGCGGTGCCGTTGACGAGGCCGTCGACGCCGCGTCCGTCGAACCAGACCGCGAGCCGGGTCAGCCACTGCCCGGGACGCATGAGCAGCGACTCGTTGAACGCGTCGCCGTAGAGGTCCTTGCGGGCCGCGACCGTGACGAACGAGCCCTTGGGCGCCTCACGCGGCACCTTGCGGGCGCCGTACTGCCGCCACGCGATCGCCGCACCGATGATCATCAGGACGAAGACGGCCGCGCCCGGGGCGGTGAGCCACTTGAACTCGTGCTCGTGCTCGGGGGCCCCGACGACCGGTTCGAGGAAGCCGGAGAACCCGCCGAGGATCAGCAGCCCGCCGGCGGCGACCGAGCCGACCGCGAGCAGCATCAGCGGCACCGTCATGACCTTCGGCGACTCGTGCGGGTGGACGTCGTCCGCCCAGCGCTTCTCGCCGAAGAACGTCATGAACATCACGCGCGACATGTAGTAGGCGGTGACGGCCGCGCCGATGACCGCGCAGGCGCCGAGGACCGCCCCGGACGTGCCGCCCTTGTCGAACGCCGCCTCGATGATCGCGTCCTTGGTGAACCAGCCGGACAGCAGCGGGAACCCGATGATCGCGAGGTACCCGAGCCCGAACGTGACCGTCGTGGTCACCATGACCGCGCGGAGCGCGCCGTAGTGGCGCATGTTCACGTCGTCCTTCATGCCGTGCATGACGGACCCGGCGCCGAGGAACAGCCCGGCCTTGAAGAAGCCGTGCGCGATGAGGTGCGCGATGGCGAACACGTACCCGGCCTTGCCGAGCCCGGCGGCCAGCGTCATGTAGCCGATCTGCGACATCGTCGAGCCCGCCAGGGCCTTCTTGATGTCGTCCTTCGCGCACCCGATGATCGCACCGAACAGCAGCGTGGCCGCGCCGACGATCGTGACGACCAGCTGCGCGGTCTCCGACATCTCGAAGATCGGCCCGGACCGGACGATCAGGTAGACGCCGGCGGTCACCATCGTCGCCGCGTGGATGAGCGCCGACACCGGGGTCGGGCCCTCCATCGCGTCCAGCAGCCACGACTGCAGCGGCAGCTGCGCCGACTTGCCGCACGCGCCGAGCAGGAGGAGCAGCCCGATCGCGGTCGCGGTGCCGGTGCTCAGCCGGGACGCCATGCCCGCCTGCTCGCCGCCGAGGATCGGCCCGTAGTCGATCGTGCCGAACGTGGCGAACATCAGCGCGATCGCGATGATGATCCCCATGTCGCCGACGCGGTTGACGACGAACGCCTTCTTCGCCGCGGTCGCCGCGGTCGGCTTGTGCTGCCAGAACCCGATCAGCAGGTAGGACGCGAGACCCACGCCCTCCCAGCCGAGGAACATGACCAGGTAGTTGTCACCGAGCACCAGCAGCAGCATCGCCGCGACGAACAGGTTCAGGTACGCGAAGAACTTGCGGCGCTCTGGGTCCTCGGCCATGTAGCCGATGGAGTAGATGTGGATCAGCGAGCCGACCCCGGTGATCAGCAGGACGAAGCTGATGGACAGCGGGTCCACCAGCAGGTTCATGCCGACCTTGAACGAGCCGACGTCGATGAAGTCCCACAGGTGCACGGTCCGGCCGCGCTCCGCGGCGTCGTAGCCGAGCATCTGCACGAGCATCGCGACGCCCACGCCGAACGCGGCGACCGCCGTGGCGCAGCCGAGCAGGTGGCCCCACCGGTCGGTGCGCCTCCCCCCGAGCAGGAGGATCGCGGCGCCCGCGAGCGGGAGCGCGATGAGAAGCCAGGACGCGGCCTGGATGCCTTCCGCTTGCATTCCCGACCTCTCAGTACTTCAGCAGGTTCGCGTCGTCGACCGACGAGGACCTGCGGGTCCGGAAGATGGTCATGATGATCGCCAGGCCCACCACGACCTCCGCGGCGGCCACCACCATCACGAAGAACGCGATGATCTGGCCGTCGAGGTTGCCGTGCATGCGGGAGAACGAGATGAACGCCAGGTTCGCCGCGTTCAGCATCAGCTCGATGCACATGAACACCACGATCGCGTTGCGGCGCACGAGGACGCCGAGCGCTCCGATGGTGAACAGGATCGCCGAGAGCGCCAGGTAGTGCCCCGGACTCATTGACCAGCCTCGCCTTCGTTCGCGCCGCCGCCCGCGGCCGGCGTCCCCGACTTCACGGAGCGCGACTCGGCGTCGGCCTCTTCGGCCTCTGCGGTGACCGCCTTGACCGCGGCCACGTCCCGTTCGAGCGCCTCCTCCTCGGTGCCGCCGTACAGGTCGGCGTGCCGCTCGGCGGTGTCGGTGCGGGCCGCGATGACCGGGTTGACCGACAGCTCCGACGGCGTGCCGTCCGGCAGCAGCGCCGGCATGTCGACGGCGTTGTGCCGGGCGTAGGTGCCGGGGCCCGGCAGCGGGCCCGGGTGCTCGCCGGTGAGGAAGCGGCCCTTGGACAGGTCCTTCTGCGTCTTCTTCGGCTCGGTGCGCTCCCGGTGCGCCAGCACCATCGCGCCGAGCGCCGCGGTGATCAGCAGCGCGCTGGTCGCCTCGAACGCGAACACGTACTTGGAGAACAGCAGCTGCGCCAGGCCGAACACGTTGCCCTCGGCGTTGGCCTGGGCGAGGCCCGCCGAGTCGTCGAGGGCGGCGTTGCCGATGCCCGCGGTCAGCAGGGCGATGAACCCGATCGCGGCGATCACACCCCAGAAGCGCTGCCCCCGGATCGTCTCCACCAGCGAGTCGGTGGAGCTGACCCCGACGACCATCATCACGAACAGGAACAGCATCAGCACGGCGCCGGTGTACACGATCACCTGGACGAACGCCAGGAACGGCGCGTTCTGGATCGCGTACAGCGCGGCGAGGGAGAGCATCACGGTCGCCAGCAGCAGCGCCGAGTGCACCGCCTTCCGCATGAAGATCATTCCGAGCGCGCCGAGCACCGAGACGACGGCGAGCAGCCAGAAGAAGAACGGCTCCCCGGACTGCTTGTCCGCGACCTCGGCGGCGATGACGGCGGTGTTCATTCGCCCTCACCGCCCTTGCGGCGCTTCTCCGCCTTCACCGCGTTGTCGGCGCTCGCCCGGCCGCCGCCCTCGGACGGCACTCTCGGGGCCGAGGGCGTCTCGGCGGAGCCCGCCGCCTCGTCGGACTGGAGGCCGAGGCGGTAGTAGTCCTCCTCGGTGTCGCCGAGCCGCATCTCGTGCGGCGGCGCCTCCATGCCCTCGCGCAGCGGCGCCAGCAGCATCTCCTTGGTGTAGATCAGGCTCTCCCGGCTGTCGTCGGCGAGCTCGTACTCGTTCGTCATCGTGAGCGCCCGGGTGGGGCACGCCTCGATGCAGAGCCCGCAGAGGATGCAGCGCAGGTAGTTGATCTGGTAGGTGCGGCCGTACCGCTCACCGGGCGAGTACCGCTCGTCCTCGGTGTTGTCGGCGCCCTCGACGAAGATGGCGTCCGCCGGGCAGGCCCACGCGCACAGCTCGCAGCCGATGCACTTCTCCAGGCCGTCCGGCCAGCGGTTCAGCTGGTGCCGGCCGTGGAAGCGCGGGGCGGTCGGCTTCTTCACCTCCGGGTACTGGACGGTCTCGCTCTTCATGAACATCTGGTGGAACGAGACCCCGAACCCCTTGACCGGGTTCAGGAAATCAGTGAGACCCACTGGTGACCTCCTCGGAGGACGTTTCGATCGTGGCGGGCCGGGCGGCCGGCTCGCGGGCGCGGCCGTGGTAGTGCGGCGCGTCCAGCGGCGGCACCGGGAACCCGCCCGCGGCCGGGTCGGTCCCCTCGCCCTGGGCCGCGCCGGGGACGATCTCCTTCTCGTCCTCGCCGCCCCGGAGCATCTCCCACAGCACCGTCGCGACCAGCACGACCGCCGCCACCACCGCGGTGGCGATGGCGATCTCCCGGGTGTCGTAGCCCTCGCCGCGGAGGGCGCGGATCGCCGCGACCAGCAGGATCCAGCCGAGCGACACCGGGATCAGCACCTTCCAGCCGAGGCGCATCAGCTGGTCGTAGCGGACCCGCGGCAGCGTGCCGCGCAGCCAGATGAAGAAGAAGATGAACAGGAAGATCTTGATCAGGAACCACAGCACCGGCCACCAGCCGGAGTTGGCCCCCGCCCAGACGGTGGAGATCGGCGCGGGCGCGCGCCAGCCGCCGAGGAACAGCGTGGTGGCGAGCGCCGACAGGGTGGTGAGGTTGATGTACTCGGCGAGGAAGAACATCGCGAACTTCAGCGACGAGTACTCGGTGTGGAAGCCGCCGACGATCTCGCCCTCGCCCTCGGGCAGGTCGAACGGGATGCGGTTCGACTCGCCCATCATCGTGATCACGTAGATCACGAAGGACGGGGCCAGCAGCACCACGAACCAGGTGTCGTGCTGCTTGGCGACGATCTCCGAGGTGGACATCGAGCCGGCGAACATGAACACCGCGACGAACGACAGCCCCATCGCGATCTCGTAGGAGATCATCTGCGCGGACGAGCGGAGCCCGCCGAGCAGCGAGTACGGCGACATCGACGACCAGCCGGCCAGCACCACCCCGTAGATCCCCATCGACGACATCGCGAGGACCAGCAGGACCGCGACCGGCAGGTCGGTGCCCTGCAGCGCCGTCTGGTGCCCGAAGATCGACACCGTCGGCCCGAACGGGATGATGATGAACGAGATGAACGCCGGCACCGCCGCCATCACCGGCGCCAGGATGAACACCACCTTGTCCACCTGGCGGGGGATGATGTCCTCCTTCAGCGCCAGCTTGACGCCGTCGGCGAGGCCCTGCAGCAGGCCGAAGGGCCCGGCGCGGTTCGGGCCGACGCGCAGCTGCATCCGCCCGATGACGCGGCGCTCGATCCACATCGTGAGCAGCACGGTCACGACGAGGAACGCGAAGATGACGACGACCTTGCCGCCGATCAGCCACCACGGGTCTTTGCCGAAGTCCTGCAGCGACGGGTCGGCCGCCGGGGCCGCGGCGAGGGGACTCATTCGGTGCCTCCAGCGATCTCGGTCGCGGTCGCGAGCACCCCGCTCGCGATCTTGACGACGTCGCCCGCGGCCGTGCCCAGATCCCGGTAGAGGGCGCAGCCGGCCGAGTTCGTCGGCAGCCACACCACCCGGTCGGGCATGTCCGGGGTGATCTCCAGCGGGAGCGTCACCTCGCCGCGCGCCCCCGACACGGTCACCGCGTCGGTCGCGCCGATCTCCGCGGCCGTCGCGGGCGACAGCCGGGCGACCGCCGGCTTGGCGGTGCCCGCGAGGAACGGCTCCCCGTCCTGCAGGCGGCCCCGGTCCAGCAGCAGCCGCCACGTCGCGAGCAGCGCCTCGCCCTGCTCGGGGTGCGGCGGCAGCTCCTGCGCCACGTTGGGCGGCTCCGGGCGCTCGCCGCGGTAGGCGCCGAGCTCGGTGAGCTCGCGGCGGGCCGCCTCCGGGCCGGGCAGGCCCAGGTGGACGTCCATCTCGTCGGCGAGCGCGTCCAGGACCCGCAGGTCCGGCAGCTTCCCGGCCGACTTCAGCGCGATGTCGAACGGGCGGCCGCGGCCCTCCCAGTCGACGAACGTCCCGGACTTCTCCGCGACGGCCGCGACGGGGAGCACCACGTCGGCGCGGTCGGTGACCGCGGACGGGCGCTGCTCCAGGCTCACCACGAACGGGGTCGCCTCCAGCGCCCGCAGCATCGCCTCCGGGTCGGGCAGGTCGTAGGGGTCGACGCCGCCGACGAGCAGCGCGCCGCGCCGGCCCTGCGCCGCCGCCGCGATGATGCCGGCGGTGTCCTCGCCGGGCCCGGCGGGCAGCTCCGCGACGCCCCAGGTGCGGGCGACCTCGGCGCGCGCGGCGGGGTCGGTGACCGGGCGGCCGATCGGCAGCAGGCCGGGCAGCGCCCCGGCCTCGAGCGCGCCGCGCTCCCCGGCCCGGCGCGGCACCCACGCCAGCCGGGCGCCGGTGACCTGCGCGAGCCGGACCGCCGCGGTCAGCGCCCCGGGGCTGGTGGCGAGCCGCTCGCCGACGAGGATGACGGCGCCGGGCGTCTCCAGCAGCGCCCGGACGTCGGCGCGGTCGGCGTCCCCGATGAGGGAGCCGAGCGTCTCGGCCTCCGCGCCGGGCGGGGTCGGCAGCAGCGTGCCGCCGACCTTGGTCAGCCCGCGGGTCGCGAACGGGGCGGCGGCGTACACCGGCAGCCCGTTCTTGCGGAACGCCTTGCGGAGCCGCAGGAACACGATCGGCGACTCCTCCTCCGGCTCGAAGCCGGCGAGGACGACGACGGGCGCCTTCTCCAGGTCGGCGTAGGAGACCTCGATGGAGCGTCCCGCGACCGACGAGGCGAGGAACTGCGACTCCTCGTCCGACAGCGGCCGGGCCCGGAAGTCGACGTCGTTGGTGCCGAGCGCGACCCGGGCGAACTTGGCGTAGGCGTAGGCGTCCTCAAGGGTGACGCGGCCGCCGGTGAGCACCCCGGCCGAGCCGCGCGCCGCGGCGAGGCCCCGCGCCGCGATGGTCAGCGCCTCGGGCCACGACGCAGGCTCCAGCGCCCCGTCCTCGTTGCGGACGAGCGGGGTGGTGAGCCGGTCCGGCTGCGTGGCGTAGGTGAACGCCCAGCGGCCCTTGTCGCAGTTCCACTCCTCGTTGACCTGCGGCTCGTCCCCGGCCAGCCGGCGGGTGACCTTCCCGCGCCGGTGGTCGGTGCGCAGCCCGCAGCCGGACGCGCAGTGCTCGCAGACGCTCGGCTGCGACACCAGGTCGAACGGCCGGGACCGGAACCGGTAGGCGGTGCCGGTGAGCGCTCCCACCGGGCAGATCTGCACCGTGTTGCCGGAGAAGTAGGAGTGGAACGGGTTGCCGTCGGCGGTCCCGACCTCCTCCTTCGCGCCGCGCGCGAACAGGTCGATGAACGGGTCGCCGGCGATCTGCTCGGAGAACCGGGTGCAGCGGGTGCACTGGATGCACCGCTCCCGGTCGAGGAGCACCTGGCTGGACAGCGGGATCGGCTTCGGCCAGGTCCGCTTGGTCCCGGTGAAGCGGGTCTCGCCGCGCCCGTTGGACATGGCCTGGTTCTGCAGCGGGCACTCGCCGCCCTTGTCGCAGATCGGGCAGTCCAGCGGGTGGTTGATGAGCAGGAACTCCATGATGCCGTGCTGGGCCTTGTCGGCCACCGGCGAGGTGAGCTGGGTCTTCACGACCATGCCCGGCATCACGGCGGTGGTGCAGGACGCCTGCGGCTTCGGCATCCCGCGGCCGTTGCCCGCGTCCGGGATCTCCACCAGGCACTGCCGGCACGCGCCGATCGGGTCGAGCAGCGGGTGCTCGCAGAACCGGGGGATCTGGATGCCGAGCAGCTCGGCGGCCCGGATGATCAGCGTGCCCTTGGGCACTTCGATCTCGAAGCCGTCGATGGTGCAGGAGACCATCTCCTCACGCTTCTCCACCGCCGACTTGTCGTCGGTGACGGTCACTTGGCACCTCCCCAGAGGGTGGACTTGGCCGGGTCGAACGGGCAGCCGCCCTGCTCGAAGTGCTGGAGGTACTCGTCCCGGAACAGCTTGATGGACGACACGACCGGGCTGGTGGCGCCGTCGCCGAGGGCGCAGAACGCGCGGCCGAGGATGTTGTCGGAGATGTCCAGCAGGGTCTCCAGGTCCTCGTCGGTGCCCTCGCCCGCTTCCAGCCGCGCGAACATCTGCTTGTACCAGTAGGTGCCCTCGCGGCACGGCGTGCACTTGCCGCACGACTCGTGCGCGTAGAACTCCGACCAGCGCTGGACGGCCCGCACCACGCAGGTCGTCTCGTCGAAGATCTGCAGCGCCCGGGTGCCGAGCATGGACCCGGCGGCGCCGACGGACTCGAAGTCCAGCGGGACGTCCAGGTGCTCGTCGGTGAAGATCGGGGTGGACGACCCGCCGGGCGTCCAGAACTTCAGCCGGTGCCCCTCGCGGATGCCGCCCGCCATGTCGAGCAGCTCCCGCAGCGTGATGCCGAGCGGCGCCTCGTACTGGCCGGGCCGCTTGACGTGCCCGGACAGCGAGAAGATCCCGAAGCCCTGCGACTTCTCGGTGCCCATCGAGGCGAACCACTCGGGCCCGTTCTCGACGATCGAGGGAACCGAGGAGATCGACTCGACGTTGTTGATGACGGTGGGTCCGCCGTAGAGGCCCGCGACGGCGGGGAAGGGGGGCTTCAGCCTGGGCTGGCCGCGGAACCCCTCCAGGGAGTCCAGCAGCGCCGTCTCCTCGCCGCAGATGTAGGCGCCGGCGCCGCAGTGCACGACCACGTCCAGGTCGTAGCCGGAGCCGAGGATGTCCTTGCCGATGTACCCGGCCTCGTACGCCTCGGCGACCGCCTGCTGCAGGCGGCGGATCACGTGCAGGACCTCGCCGCGCACGTAGATGAACGCCTGGTTCGACTTGATGGCGTACGCGCTGATGATGACGCCCTCGATGAGGACGTGCGGGTTCGCCATCATCAGCGGGATGTCCTTGCACGTGCCCGGCTCGGACTCGTCGGCGTTGACGACGAGGTACCGCGGGTTCGGGCTGGACGGCGGCAGGAAGCCCCACTTCATGCCGGTGGGGAACCCGGCGCCGCCGCGCCCGCGGAGCCCGGAGTCCTTGACGGCCTGGACGATCTCGTCCGGCTCCATCCGCAGCGCCTTGCGCAGCGCCCGGTAGCCGCCGTCGCGCTCGTAGCCGGCGCGGGTGAACGAGTCGGCCTTGTCCCAGTTCCTGGTGAGGACGGGGGTCAGCGTGGTCACTTGTTCCGTCCCTCCTGGCTGCCCGGCTTGACGTCGCCGCCGATGGGCTTTCCGGGCTCGTTCGGGGGCGGGTCGGTGACCTCGCCCGGCTTGACCGGCTCGTCGGGCCGCTCTCGGTCGGCGCCGGCGGGCGGCGCCGTCCAGCCGCGCTCCTGCGCGATCTTCAGGCCGACCAGCGACTGCGGCCCGGCCTGGACGCCCTCGCCGGCGAGCCCGTCCGGGAAGCCGGCCAGCACGCGCGACGCCTCCTTCCAGGTGGCGAGGCGGTTCGGGCCGCGGGAGGGCAGCACGTCCTTGCCGACCCGGAGGTCGTCGACGAGCTGCTTGGCCTTCTCGGGAGTCATGTTGTCGAAGAACTCCCAGTTGACCATCACGACGGGGGCGAAGTCGCAGGCCGCGTTGCACTCGACGCGCTCCAGGCTGACCTTGCCGTCCGGGGTGGTCTCGTCGTGGCCGACCCCGCAGTGCGCGCTCAGCTCGTCCCAGATCTGGTCGCCGCCCATGACCGCGCACAGCGTGTTGGTGCAGACGCCGACGTGGTACTCGCCGACCGGCTCCCGCTTGTACTGCGTGTAGAAGGTGACGACGCCCATGACCTGCGCGGGGGTGATGCCGAGCATCTCGGCGCAGAACTCCACGCCCCGCTGGGTGACGTATCCGTCCTCCGACTGCACCAGGTGCAGCATCGGCAGGAGCGCCGACCGCGGCCGCGGGTACCGGCCGATGATCTCCTTGGCGTCCCGCTCCAGCCGCTGGCGTACGTCGGGCTCGTACGTCATCGGTCCACTCCCCCCATGACCGGATCGATGCTGGCCACGGCTGCGATGATGTCGGCGACCATGCCGCCTTCGCTCATCGCCGGGGTCGCCTGCAGATTGACGAAGGACGGCTCGCGGAAGTGCACCCGGTACGGGCGGGTGCCGCCGTCGCTGACCACGTGGGCGCCGAGTTCGCCGCGCGGCGACTCGATCGGCACGTACGCCTGCCCCGCCGGCACCCGGAAGCCCTCGGTGACCAGCTTGAAGTGGTGGATCAGCGCCTCCATCGAGGTGCCCATGATGTGCGCGATGTGCCGGGGCGAGTTGCCCATGCCGTCCGCGCCGATGGCGAGCTGCGCGGGCCAGCCGATCTTCTTGTCCTCGATCATGACCGGGCCCTTGACCGCCTGCAGCCGCTCCAGGCACTGCTCGACGATCTTCAGCGACTCCTCCATCTCGTCCATCCGGACGAGGTAGCGGCCGTACACGTCGCAGGTGTCCTGCGTCGAGACGTCGAACTCGTAGGTCTCGTAGCCGCAGTAGGGCTGCGACTTGCGCAGGTCCCACGGGAGGCCGGTCGAGCGCAGCACCGGGCCGGTGACGCCGAGCGCCATGCACCCGGTGAGGTCGAGGTACGCGATGTCCTGCGTGCGCGCCTTGAAGACCGGGTTCTCGTCCAGCAGCTTGCGGAGCGCCTGGATCCGCTTCGGCATCCGGTCGAGGTAGTCACGGATCTTGCTGGTGGCGCCGCTCGGCAGGTCCTGCGCGACCCCGCCCGGCCGGACGTAGGCGTGGTTCATCCGCAGCCCGGTGATCTCCTCGAACAGGTCGAGGGTGTACTCGCGCTCGATGAACCCGTTCAGCATCACGGTCGTCGCGCCGAGCTCCAGCCCGAACGTGGCGATCGCGACCAGGTGCGAGGAGATCCGGTTCAGCTCCATCATCATCACGCGGATGATCTGGGCCCGCTCGGGGATCCTGTCCTCGATGCCGAGGAGCCGCTCCACGCTCAGGCAGTACGCCGTCTCGTTGAACAGCGGCGCCAGGTAGTCCATCCGGGTGCAGAACGTGGTGCCCTGCGTCCAGGTGCGGAACTCCATGTTCTTCTCGATGCCGGTGTGCAGGTAGCCGATGCCCACCCGGGCCTCGTTCACCGTCTCACCGTCGAGCGTGAGGATCAGCCGGAGCACGCCGTGCGTGGACGGGTGCTGCGGACCCATGTTGACGACGAGCCGCTCGTCGCCCAGGTCCTCGGCGGCGGAGACGACCTTGTCCCAGTCCTGCCCGCCGACGTCGAAGACCTTGCCCTCGGCCGCCTCCTCGGCGGCGTACGCGTCGTACTCGGTGTACTTCGTCGAACTCATACGTACGACCGCCTTTCGTCCGGCGGCGGAATCTCCGCTCCTCGGTACTCGACGGGGATGCCGCCGAGCGGGTAGTCCTTGCGCTGCGGGTGCCCCACCCAGTCGTCGGGCATCTCGATGCGGGTCAGCGCGGGGTGGCCGTCGAAGACGATCCCGAAGAAGTCGTACGTCTCGCGCTCGTGCCAGTCGGCCGTCGGGTAGACCGGGACCAGCGACGGGACGTGCGGGTCGGCGTCGGGGCAGCTCGCCTCCAGCCGGACCCGCCGGTTGTGCGTGATCGACAGCAGGTGGACGACGGCGTGCAGCTCGGCGCCCTCGTCCTTCGGGTAGTGGACGCCCGACACGCCGGAGCAGAGCTCGAAGCGCAGCGACGGCTCGTCCCGCAGGGTCTTGGCGACCTCGCGCAGGCGCTCGCGCTTGACGTGGAAGGTCAGCTCGCCGCGGTGCACGACAACCCGCTCGATCGCGTCCCCGAAGTCGGGGTAGGCACGCTCCAGCTCGTCGGCGATCTCGTCGAACTCGCCGGGCTCGGCGGCGCCGCCGGGCCCGCCGTACGGGCGCTGCGCCGACACCTTCGGGCTCTGCCGGACGACGAGGCCGCCGTAGCCGGAGGTGTCGCCGGTCGTCTTCGCGCCGAACATGCCCTTGCGGACGATCGGCTGCTCGCGGCGGTCCTCCTCGGCGTGCGCCGGGAGCTGGTCGGCGGCCTGCTCGGCCTGCTGCTCGGGGTGCTGCGAACTCATGTCAGGCCCCCTGTCCGAGCAGCGGCAGCCGGCGGCGCTTCGCCTCTTCCAGCTCGGCGATCTGCTTCTCGCGCTGCGCGCCGAGCTTGGTGTTCTGGATCTTGTCGTGCAGCTTCAGGATCGCGTCCAGCAGCATCTCCGGCCGCGGCGGGCAGCCGGGCAGGTAGATGTCGACCGGGACGATGTGGTCCACGCCCTGCACGATCGCGTAGTTGTTGAACATGCCGCCGGACGAGGCGCACACGCCCATCGCGATGACCCACTTGGGCTCGGTCATCTGGTCGTAGATCTGCCGCAGCACCGGCGCCATCTTCTGGCTCACCCGGCCCGCGACGATCATCAGGTCGGCCTGCCGCGGCGTCGCCGAGGCGCGCTCCATCCCCCACCGGGAGAAGTCGTGCCGGGGGTCGCCGGTCGCCATCATCTCGATCGCGCAGCAGGCGAGCCCGAACGTCGCCGGCCACACCGAGCTCTTGCGCGCCCATCCCGCGACCTGCTCGACCGTGGTCAGCAGGAATCCGCTCGGGAGTTTCTCCTCTAGACCCATGTCAGTCCCACTCCAGACCGCCGCGCCGCCAGATGTAGGCGTATGCGACGAGCACGGTGACGATGAAAAGAACCATCTCGACAAGGCCGAAGAGCCCCATCCGGTCGAAGGCGACCGCCCAGGGATAAAGGAAGATGATCTCAATGTCGAAGACGATGAACAGCATCGCCGTCAGGTAGTACTTGATCGGAAATCGTCCGCCGCCGACGGGCTGGGGGGTCGGCTCGATGCCGCACTCGTAGGAGTCCAGCCTGGCGCGGTTCCACCGCTTCGGGCCGGTGAACGCGGCCATCAGCACCGAGCCCGCGGCGAAGGCGAAAGCGAGCACACCGAGCACGATGATCGGAATATAGAGATCCATATCCCTACGACCTCTCCTCGGGACGTACGACGCTGTACGGGACGGGCCGGCCGCGGCCCGCCACCCTAACCAAGGTGATCAATAGCGCTCCCCTCAGGGGCTCGGGTAATGCACTGTAGTCCGCTCACCTGCGGAAGCTTGAATCCGATCGGCCGCGCCGCCCGTCCGTTCATGCCGCCGGCGCCGCCTTCCGCATCGCGTTGATGACCCGGTCCATCGCGTCCCCGCCCTTGGGGTCGGTCAGGTTGGCCAGGAGCTTGAGGGTGAAGCGCATCAGCGTCGGGTGCGGCAGGCCGTGCGACGTGAGGAACTTCATGACGCGCGGGTCGCCGATCGCCTGCACGAACAGGCGGGCGAGGGTGAAGTAGCCGCCGTGCTCGTCCTTCAGGATGCGCGGGTACTCGTAGAGCGTCCGCTCGCGCTGCGCGGGGGTGCGGCGGGCGAGCGCCTGCACCGTGATGTCGGCGGCCAGCCGGCCGGACTCCAGCGCGTAGTCGATGCCCTCCCCGTTGAACGGGTTGATCATGCCGCCGGCGTCGCCGACGAGCAGCATCCCGCGGGTGTAGTGCGGCTGCCGGTTGAAGCCCATCGGCAGCGCCGCGCCGCGGATCTTGGAGGTCGCGTGCTCCTCGTCGAACTGCCAGTCCTCCGGCATCTGCGCGCACCAGCGCTTCAGCATGCCGCGGTAGTCGACGCTCTGGAACGCCTTGCTGGTGTTGAGGAGGCCGAGCCCGACGTTGGACGTCCCGTCGCCGACGCCGAACACCCAGCCGTAGCCGGGCAGGAGGCGCTTGCCGTCCCACAGTTCGAGCCACGCCTCCATGAAGTCGTCGTCGTGGCGCGGCGTCTGGAAGTAGCGGCGGACCGCGACGCCCATCGGGCGGTCCTCGCGGCGCCGCAGCCCCATCGCGAGCGACAGCCGGGTCGAGTTGCCGTCGGCGGCGACGACCAGCGGCGCGCGGAACTCGACCTCCTCGCCGTCGAGCCGCGCGGTGACGCCGACGATGCGGTCGGTGCGCTCGTCCAGGATGGGACCGGTCACGTTGCAGCCCTGCAGGAGCTGCGCGCCGGCCTTCGCGGCGTGCTCCGCGAGCAGCTGGTCGAGGTCGGTGCGCTTGCGGACGAGCCCGAAGTCGGGGAACGACGCCAGTTCCGGCCAGGGCAGCTCGACCTTGACGCCGCCGCCGTAGATGCGCAGCCCCCTGTTGCGCCCCCAGCCCGGGTCGTTGAGGTCGACGCCCATGCCGATGAGCGCGCGGACGGCGCGCGGGGTGAGCCCGTCGCCGCAGATCTTTTCCCGCGGGAAGGTGGCCTTCTCCAGCAGGAACACGTCCAGGCCCGCCTGCGCGAGCCAGTAGGCGGTCGACGATCCGGCGGGGCCTGCCCCGACGACGATCACGTCCGCGTGTCGGGTGGAGTCGGTCACGGCGTTCCTCTTTAAGCTCGTTCGCTTGTGAAGCACTTCACAAGGATCCGACAGGGGAGTCTATTCCTTTATCACGACTGGTGGGTACTTCCGGGTCGGTCTGAGTTTGGACCGGTCCGGCCACCGGCCGCGGCGGTCAGCCGGGGTTGACGGCGTGGTGCAGCGCGGCGACGCCGAACGTGAGGTCGCGCCAGCGCACACCGCTCCACCCCGCGTCCTGGATGAGCCGCGCCAGCGCGGCCTGGTCGGGCCAGGCCAGCGTCGACTCGGCGAGGTAGCGGTAGGAGTCGGGATTGGAACTGACCCGCGCCAGCAGCGGCAGCCCGTACCGCAGGTGCGCCCGGTGGCCGAGCGCGAGCAGCGCGTTCGGCGGGTGGCTCACCTCGCAGACGAGCAGCCGGCCGCCCGGCCTGGCGACCCTGCGCAGCTCGCGCAGCGCCTTCCCGGTGTCGGCGACGTTGCGCAGCCCGAAGGAGATGGTGACGGCGTCGAACGAGCCGTCCGCGAACGGCAGCCGCAGCGCGTCGCCCGCCACGAAGCGCAGCCGCCGCACGCCCGCCTGCCGGCGCACCCCGACGCGCAGCATGCCCAGGGAGAAGTCGCAGGCGACCGTGTCGGCGCCGATCTCCGCGAACGGCACCGAGGACGTGCCCGTCCCGGCCGCGAGATCGAGGACGCGCTCGCCCGGTTTCACCTCCAGCGCCCGGACGACCTCCCGGCGCCACCGCCGGTCCCGCCCGCCGGTCATCAGCGTGTTCAGCAGGTCGTACCGCTCGGCGGTGCCGTCGAACATCGCCGCGACGTCGGCGGGCTGCTTGTCGAGTGAGGCGCGGGTCATGCCTCCACCCTAGAAGGAGGCGCGGTCCGCCGCGCGCACCGCCCTCGCCGCCGGGGCTACTCGGCGCCGGGGCGGACCCCGTCCTCCTTGGTGACGGCCTTCTCGAACCTCTCCCGCTGGGCGCGGAAGCCGCGGGTCACGGCGGCGGACATGCGGTCGCGCTGCGCGGACAGCAGGACGTAGCTCACGATGCCGCTGATCAGCAGGGCCAGCAGCACGAGCAGGAAGCCGCGGGCGCCGAACAGCGCGAGAACGCCTGCGGTCGCCGCGAAGATCGCGAGCCGCGCGACGGTGTAGAGGATGACGGAACGCATGGCACTTCGAGGTTAACCCCGGTCCCGCGCGGCCTCTCCCCGGGGTGCTACTTCAGGACGTCCAGGAAGAGGGCCGGGTCCACGTTGCCGCCGGAGAGGATCGAGACGTACGCGGCGCCCTCCGGCAGCTCGCCGCGGCGGTAGAGGTAGGCGGCGGTGGCGACGGCGCCGCCCGGTTCGGCGATCAGGCGGGCCTCGCGGGCGAGCCGGCGCATCGTCAGGCGGATCTCGTCCTCGGTGACGGTGACGACGCCGTCCACGTGCGCCCGCATGTGCGCGAACGGGAGGTCGCCGACCCGCTGGACGCGGAGCGCGTCGGCGATGGTGCGGCCGGTCTTCTCCGCGTCCCAGGAGACGGGGCGCCCCGCGGCCATCGAGTCGCGGGCGTCGGCGGCGAGCTCGGGTTCGACGCCGATCACCTTCGCCTCGGGGCGCAGCGCCTTGACGGCGGCGGAGACGCCGGCGATGAGGCCGCCGCCGCTGATCGGGACGAGCACGACGTCGACGTCCGGGCGGTCCCGGACGATCTCCAGCCCGGCGGTGCCCTGCCCGGCGATCACCCGCGCGTCGTCGTAGGGCGGGATCATCGTGAAGCCGTGCGCGGCGGCGAGCTTGCCGGCGGTCTCGGCGCGGGCCTGCGCGGTCGGCTCGACGTAGACGACCTCGGCGCCGAGCGCGATGCACCGCTCGACCTTCACGCCGGGCGTCGTGTGCGGCATGACCAGGACGGCCTTGATGCCGAGGGCGCGGGCCGCGTAGGCGACGGCCTGCGCGTGGTTGCCGCTGGAGTGCGTCACCACCCCGGCCGCGCGCTCGGCCTCGGTGAGCGAGGAGATGGCGGCGTAGGCGCCGCGCACCTTGAACGCGCCGATCGGCTGCAGCGACTCGGCCTTCACCAGCAGCGCGGGCTCGCCCTCGCCGCCGGACGGGGGGACGGGGTCGCGGGGGAACGGGACGAGCGGGGTCCGCACGGCGACGCCCGCGATGCGCTCGGCGGCCCGCTCGATCTCCGGCAGCGAAACTAGATCGGACATGGTCTCGAAGACTACTTCGGGCGCCGCGGAGGGGCGCGCGGGAGCGCGTTTCCGCCGTGACATGGCAGGTCAAACGGGGTCAGCGTGCCCGCTGTGCCGCGGGTTGCGAACACTGAGCGCGATCGCTCCTGCTCGGGAAACTACGGTCAGTGATCTTTTCCGAAAACAAGGGAGAAATCGGTCTTGACCCGCCACACTGTTAAACAGTCCACCCGCGCCGAGAGCGGGACAAAGGGGGAGAGAAAACGTGGAGAGCACGAGCGAGCGCCTGCTGACCCCAGGAGAGGTCGCCGCCCTCTTCCGGGTCGACCCGAAGACGGTCACCCGGTGGGCCGCCGCGGGCCGGATCAGCAGCATCC
This sequence comes from Actinomadura sp., assembly GCF_044508335.1. Classification (NCBI taxonomy): domain Bacteria; kingdom Bacillati; phylum Actinomycetota; class Actinomycetes; order Streptosporangiales; family Thermomonosporaceae; genus Actinomadura; species Actinomadura sp. Next base: position 34,973 of record NZ_JBIQHY010000015.1, on the reverse strand, counting down.
GCACTCCTGGGGGCCACCGGCGCTTCCGCGAGTCCGAGGTGCACGCGCTGCTGCGCGGCGAGGAGCCCGTCGCCGAGCATTCGGCCCGCTGACGAGGCTCTGGCCGCCCGGACCGCCGCGCCACGGACCGGTCCCTCCAGCCGGGCGGCCGGGGCATCGCACCCGACCACCGCCATTCCGGCCGGCCTCCCTGAACGGCCACCTGACCGGGGACGTTCCCGCGCTCAGCCCTCCGCGTCCCCCTTCCACTCCTCGAACCGGCGGAGCAGGTCCGCGTCCTCGTCCCGCCAGCGGCGCCGCCTGTCCTCCAGTTCCTCCTCGGTGAGCGACTCGCGGAGGAGCCGGTCGTAGTCGGGATCGCCGGGGCCGATCTCGACGTAGGCGTCGGCGATGATCCGTCCCTCGCGCGCCTCCGGCCCGGACTCGTCCGCCGCGGAGACGACGCTGTGCGGAACCCGGAGCGTGCCGTCGGGGAGCCGGATCACGTACATCGTCGATCACCCTCGCCGTCTGCCATCGCGGTGTCCTAGATCCCGTACCTGCGGTTGAAGAAGAGCATGACCTCGAGGGCCGTCCTGATGTTGCCGGCGAGCATATCCACGAGCGCGGGCCGCTGCCGGGACGAGATCGCGGCGAACGCGTCGGCGAAGAACTCGCGGCGGCCGAGCGCGTCCGGCTGCCGGTGGAACGCGCTCGCCAGGTGCGGCCGGCACTCCTCGTAGAGCTTGCGGAACGCGGGGCTGTCGGACGTCCACTCGCCGTCGTCGCCGTCGATGTCGTCGAGGGCGTGCCCGACCTCGTGCAGCATCACGTCCGGCGTCGGGGACGGCCGGTCCCCCACGACGATCTTGCGGTCGCCGTACGCGCCGGCGCAGATGTCCCAGGTGGCGCGGCCGGACGGCAGCGGGCGGTCGCGCAGGTGCCCCATGTCGTCCAGCTGCGGGACGCCGCCGGGCCCCACGTAGATGCCGTCCAGCCCGGCCGCGAGCTTCTCCTTCAGCGGCTCCGGCAGCGACGCGAGGCTGTCCACGGCGCCGATGACCTCGGGCGTCGGCGGCCCGTCCCGCACGTCCCACTGCCGGTACAGGACGCTCTCCAGCACCCCGCAGTTGCGCCGCCCGTCGGCGGCGTGCGGCGTGCCCGGCGGGTACGGCTCGACGCGGACCCGGTCGTCGTCCAGCTCGAAGTCGCGCCACGAGTAGTCGCCGGCGCGCGGCCGCCCGGGGCCGCGCGGCCGGAACCTGCCGGCGAAGCGGCCGTTCCCGGCGGCGTCCACCGCGTCCGGGCCGTTCACCGCGAAGTCGTCGTCGCGGCCCGCCTTGCGGAACCGGCCGAACCGGTCGCGCGGCTGGTTGCTGCGCGGCCGCACCTGCCCCGAGTCGGGCGGGGACGGGGCGTAGGCGATCTCGTCGCGGACCGCGTCGGCCCTGAACCGGCCGCCGCGCGGCGCCTCCCGGGTCCGCTGCTCCCGGGACTTGCGGTGGACGCCTTTGAAGCGCATCGGGCTCCTCTGTCTGCGGGCCCCGTGGACGTCGAGCGGCGCACACGCCGGACCGGGCCCCCGGAGGCAGGGTAAGCCGGAACCCGACACGCCGTCATCCCCCGTGGTAACGCTCGCCCCCTCAGGCGTGCTCGTCCAAGGGAGGGCGAACCCCCGCGCCCCTCGGCTCGCGCCGCTCACGCATAGGAGTGCAGCCCCGAGAACATGTAGTTCACCCCGAAGAAGTTGAACATCAGCGCGGCGAACGCGATCAGCGACAGGACCGCCGCCTTGCGGCCCTTCCAGCCGGCGGTGGCGCGGGCGTGCAGGTACGAGGCGTAGATCACCCACGTGATGAAGGACCAGATCTCCTTGGGGTCCCAGCCCCAGTAGCGGCCCCACGCCTGGTCGGCCCAGATGGCGCCCATGATGATCGCGGCCGTCCAGATCGGGAAGGCGAACGTGGTGACCCGCATGGACAGCCGGTCGAGGCTCTCGATGCCCGGCAGCCGGGCCAGGACGCCGCCCTCCGCGACGCCGCCGCGCGACTCGGCGCGGTCCTTCACCAGGTAGAGGATCGTGGCGGCGCCCGCGACCGTGAACGAGCCGGTCGCGATGATCGCGGCGGTGACGTGCAGGGCGATCCAGTAGGAGTTGAGCGCGGCGGTGACCGGGCCGACCGAGTCGTAGAGCCAGATGTTGGCGACGCCGAGCGCGATGACCGCGGCCAGCATGACGAACGCGCCGAGGAACCGCGCCCGGTACCGGAGCATCACGACCATGAACGCGGTGACGGCCGCGAACGAGATGGCGGTGAGGAACTCGTACATGTTCCCCCACGGCCACCGGTCGGCGGCGAGCCCGCGGGTCGCCAGGACGCCGAGGTGCGCGCCCCAGCCCAGCACGTTCAGCAGGACGGCGAGGTTGGCCCAGTCGATCCGGGGGCGCTCGCTCTCGTCCTCCTCCGCCTCGCCGGCGCCGGCGCCGGCCGCGGCGGTCTCGGCGCCGGCGGCGCCCACCAAGACCTTCGCCTCCGCCTTCTCCTCCGCCTTCTCCGCCACGGCCGCCTCGCGGCGGCGGCCGAAGCCGAGGTCGGCGGCGTAGGCGACCATCGCGACGATGTACAGCACGACGGTGGTCAGCATGAGCTTGTCGCTCAGGTTCGCGAGGTCGGCAGTGCTCACCTCGTCACTCCTTCGGTTCGGGGGCCGACCCGTCTTCCTGATCGGCGTCGGGATCGCTCTCGCCTGGTTCGGGGCCGGGCTCTGGACCGGGCTCAGGGCCGGGCCCGTCCTCCGGGTCCGGCTCGTCCTCCGGACCGCGCAGCGCGGCCACGATGTCGTCGAACTCCGAGGTCGGGTTCCCCAGCGTGAGGCCGCCGACCTCCACCACCGTACGCCCGCCCTCTCCGGTGCTCGCACGGACCCACACCCTGCGCCGCCGCACCATGAACGACGTCGCCACGCCGAGGACGGCGAGGATGGCCGCGATCAGCGCGGGCATGCGCCCGGGGTCGTGGTTGACCGACAGGCTCGTCCACTCCTTGAGCCCGTCGAACGTGATCGAGCCGGCGCCGCCCGGCAGCTCGAACGTCTCCCCCGGCTCCAGCAGCTTCTGGCCGCCCTTGACGGGCTGGAGCGTCTTGCCGATCCCCTCCAGCTTGTAGACCGACTGGGGGGTGCCGGAGTCGAGGCCGATGTCGCCCTTGAACGCGGTGATCGTGACGACCGGGCGGAGCGGCGCGGGGAACGCCGAGACGATCTGCCTGCCGTCCTCGCTGGCGGTCGCGGTCGGCCACAGGATCGCGTAGAAGGCGAGCTGGTCCGGCTGCGCGTCGGGCACCTTGATGACGCCCTCGGACGTCAGGTTGCGCCGCTCCATCTCCAGGAACGGCACGGAGTCCTGGAAGGCGACGTTGCCCTTGGCGTCGCGGACGGTGAACACCGGCGCGTACCCGTGGCCGAGCAGGTACACCTTCGCGCCGCCGACCTTCAGCGGATGGTTGATCTTGAGGTCGTAGCGCCGCTCCGCGGCGTCCGGGGCGGTGCGGTAGCGGATGCGGGCGTCGAAGTCGGTGCCCATGCCGCGCTTCTCGCCCCGGGTCTCGTACTTCGCCTTGAAGTCGTCGAGCGTGATGGTGAACGGGGCCAGCTCCCCGCCCCGGAACGCCCGCCCCGGCTGGAACTGGTCGTACAGGCTCAGCGAGTTGGCGAACGTCTTGCCCTCCATCAGCAGGACGTTCCCCCGGTAGCCGAACAGGTTGCCGAGCCCGAGCGCGAACAGCAGCGCCAGCAGCGCCAGGTGGAACAGCAGGTTGCCGGACTCGCCCAGGTAGCCCTTCTCGGCGGACGCGGCGCCGCCGGAGACGTCCACCCGGAACCGGCGCCCGCGCAGCACCGCGCGGGCCTCGGCGAGGACGTCCTCGGGCGGCGCGTCGGTCTCGTACTCCGCGTGCTGCGGCAGCCGGCCCAGGTTGCGGGGCGCCGCCGGCGGGCGGGCCCGCATCGACCTGTAGTGCTTGACCGCGCGCGGCAGCACGCAGCCGGCCAGCGAGACGAACAGCAGGATGTAGATCGCCGCGAACCAGGGCGCGGCGAACACGTCGAACATGGAGAGCTTGTCGAGCCAGGGGCCCAGCGTCCGGTGCTCGTCCAGGTAGGCGACGACCTTCTCCGGCGCCTGGCCCCGCTGCGGCAGGACCGACCCGGGCACCGCGCCCAGCGCGACGAGGAACAGCAGGATCAGCGCCGTGCGCATCGTGGTCAGCTGGCGCCAGGCCCAGCGCAGCCAGCCGAGCGGCCCGATGCCCCGGGGACGCGGCACCTCTTCGGGCGCCTGCCGCGCGGCGGGCGCCTCGGTGCCGGTTTCCGTTGTCTCAGTCATCTCAAATCACCGGTTCGAAGCCGCTGATCCACGACTTCAGCTCGATCGTCAGGTTCCCCCACAGGCCGCTCACGAGCAGCACCCCGATGAGGACGAGCATCCCCCCGCCGACCCGCATGACCAGGGGGTAGTGGCGCTTCACGGCGCCGAACGCGCCGAGCGCCCTGCGGTAGGCGATCGCGGTGAGCACGAACGGGAGGCCGAGTCCGACACAGTACGCCAGCGACAGCAGCGCGCCCCGCTCCGCGCTCGCCTCGGTGATCGCGAGGCCCTGCACGGCGCCGAGGGTCGGCCCGATGCAGGGGGTCCAGCCGAGCCCGAACAGCACGCCGAGGAGCGGCGCGCCGGCGAGCCCCGCCGCCGGCAGCCGCCCCGATTTCACCGTCCGCTGCAGGCCGGGGACGAAGCCCATGAACGCGAGCCCGAACACGATCGTGACGGCGCCGAGGACCCGGGTGATCGTGTCCTGGTACTCCAGCAGCCACCGGCCGAGGCCGCCGAAGACCACCCCGTAGCTGACGAACACGGCGCTGAAGCCCGCGATGAACAGCAGCGCGCCGGCGACGAGCCGGCCGCGCCGCTGCTCGGCGAGGTCGGCGCCGGTCATCCCGGTCACGTACGACAGGTAGCCGGGGACCAGCGGCAGCACGCACGGGGAGGCGAACGAGACGAGCCCGGCGAGGGCCGCCAGCGGCGCCGCCGCCACCAGCGACCCGCTGACGACCGTCTCGTTGACGCTCACTTCTCCTGGACGACCTTGGCGACGAGGGGGTTCAGCTTGGAGTACGTCGTCGCGCCGATCACGCGGGCGGCGACGCGGCCCCGCCGGTCGAGGACGAGCGTGCTCGGGATCGCGCTCGGCGGGACCTCCCGGAACGCCAGCGTGACCCGGCCGTCCGCGTCGAACAGGCTCGGGTAGGTGACCTTGAACTTGCGTTCGAACGCCTTCGCGTTGGCCTTGGAGTCCTTGAAGTTGACGCCGACGAACTCGACGCCCTTGCCCTTGTTCTCGGCGTAGACCTGCTCCAGCGACGGCGCCTCGCCGCGGCACGGCGCGCACCACGAGGCCCAGAAGTTGACGACGACGACCTTGCCCGTGAGGTCGGACAGCTTGAACGGCTCGCCGTCGAGGCGCTCCCCGGTGACGTCCTGCACGCTCTTGCGGTCGGCGGGCGCGTACCGCGTCACGTTCCCGTCGCCGCTGATGAAGCGGTTGTCGCCGCCGTCCGGCCCGCTGCCGGCGGCGCCCGTCCCGGCGCAGCCGGCGAGGAGCCCGCACAGCGCGGCGGCGGCCGCGGCGATCCGCAGCGGGGAGATTCGGGGGCTCAACGGACCCTCCTACTACTACAGGACGTAGTACACAACTTAGCGGTGCGGTCAGGCACCGGCGACACTGGGTCCCTTCGCGATGCCGGCGGCGGGCTCGCGGTAGGCCACCTCCACCAGCCGGCTGCCCGCGAACGTCAGGCTCGTGACGCTGGCCAGCGCGCACTCGCGGCGGTTCGGGTGGTGCCACAGCCGGCGGCGCTCGGCGTGCAGCCGCAGGATCCAGATCGGCAGCTGGTGGCTGACGCACACGGCCTCGTGGCCGCGCGCCGCCTCCCGCGCCCGGATCACGGCGGCCCGCATCCGCGCGGCGAGCTCCTTGTACGGCTCGCCCCACGACGGCTTGAAGGGGTTGACCAGGTGGCGCCAGTGCTCGGGGCGGCGCAGCGAGCCGGCCCCGGCCCCGAACGTCAGCCCCTCGAAGTGGTTGTCGGCCTCGATCAGACGGTCGTCCACGGTCACCGGGAGGTCGAGCGCGTCCGCGAGCGGCGCCGCCGTCTCCAGCGCGCGCTGCAGCGGCGAGGAGAAGAGGGCGGTCACGTCCCGGTCGGCGAACCACTTGGCGGCGGCCTTCGCCATGAGGACGCCGTCCTCGCTCAGGCGGTAACCGGGCAGCCGCCCGTAGAGGATGCCCTCGGGATTGTGCACCTCACCGTGCCGCAGCAGGTGAACGATCGTCGTGTCAGTCATCGCGGTCAGATTACCCGCGCCCCGCGGCCGTCCCGTCCGGCAGCCCCCGGGGCCGGCGCGTGCGCGGATCGCCGGTCAGATGCGCGTGGAGTCGACGAACCGGGATATGCGTTCGGCGGCGCGGTCGAGGTCGGCTTCGGACGGCTTCGCGTTCCCCAGGTGCTGGACGAACCAGTACATCAGCGCCGATTTGCAGATGTCGGCGTTCGCGGCCGGGGCCGTGCAGGTGATCGGCACGACCTGGGCGCGCGGTGTCAGGACCGCCAGCTCGGCCTTCACGAGGGGTGACGGATAGGGCAGGTCGTCGGTGCCGAGGCCGCGGGTGAGCACCGCCTGGTAACCGGGCACGCCGGTCGGCAGATCCGCCCTCGTGCTCTGCGCGGACGTGCACTCGTTGCCCTGCGCGCGTTCCCGCCGCGCCTGCTCGGAGTCGGGGAAGTACTCGCAGAGCGCGATCCGGATGCCGCCGACCGAGCCCTGCCAGTGCTCCTCGACGAGCGCGGTCGCGCCGCCGACCGTGCTGGAACCGCCGTTCGCGCCGACGGACCCCTTGCACTCGGCGCCCGCGGGACCGATCAGCATGCCCTGGCCGGACCCGTACACGGCGGTGCCCGGCGGCGGCTCGACGCGGGCGGGGAGCGTCACCTTGGCGGGGATGCCGGACGGCGTGGTCACCGCGCCCGGCGCCTCGACGACGCACGGCCGCACGTCCGCGACGGCGGCCGCGGCCTTCCGGGTCGGCTTCGGCGCCGGGTCCTGCTTCGTGGCCTGGTGGACGGCGACGGCGCCCGCTCCGACGGCGGCGACCGTCCCGACCGCGACGGCGGCGAGCCCGGCGCCACCGGCGAAGAACGCCTTGATCGCCGAGGCTCCGGCGGCCTTCCCGGCGGTGGAGGCCGCACCGGCCGCGGACGCCCCCGCACCCGTTCCGGCCGCCGCTCCGGCCGCGGACGCCGCGCCCGCGGCGCCGGGCGCCAGCCAGGCCGCCAGCGGGAACAGCGCGGCGAGCGCCACGGCCCCGGCGGCGAGGGCGTGCACGCCGCGCGCCTCCCAGTCCCGGCCGTAGGCCGCGCGGGCGGTGCGTTCCAGCTCGTCCACGAAGGCGGCGGCGCCCGCGGGACGCTCCCCGGGCGCCTTCGCCATGCCGCGCAGGACCAGCGGGCGCAGCGGCTCCGGCACGCCTTCGACCGGGATCTCACCGGTGAGGTGGGCGTTCATCAGCTCCGCGCGGCCGCCCGCGTAGGGCCGCCGCCCGGTCACGCACTCCACGAACACGCAGGTCGCCGAGTAGACGTCGGACGCGGGCGTGGCGACGTGCCGGCTCCACTGCTCGGGCGCCGCGTAGTAGGGGGTTCCGGCGCCGCCCGCCTCCTGCCCGGCGGGGGTCGCGATGCCGAAGTCGACGAGGCGGCTGCGCCCGTCCGCCGGGACGACGACGTTCGCGGGCTTGTAGTCGCGGTGGACGACGCCGACCGCGTGGGCGGCGGCGAGGCCCAGCAGCGAGCCCTTGAGGACGGCCAGCGACGCCTCGGGGCCGAGCGCGCCGTGCCGCTCCAGCAGCTCCTTCAGGGAGACGCCGTCGACGGCCTCCATGATGATCGCGGCCGTCTCCGGGCCCTCGACGAGCCGGAACAGCCGCGCCACGTGCGGGCTGCCGGCCCGGCCGAGCATCAGCGCCTCGTGGCGGAGCCGCTCCCGGTCGGCCTCGTCCGCCCGGACGGCGAGGTACTTGATCGCCACCGGCGTGCCGGACGCGTCGTGCCGGGCGAGGACGACCCGCCCCTGGGCGCCCGCGCCGAGCTCGCGCACCTCGGTGTACCCGCCGACCCGCCACGCACCGTCCATGAGCCCTCCGCGACTCCATGATCGCGACAACCTACCGAACGGCGTTCATCAACGGCGAGCCGGACGAAACGCGGCAGCCCCGGCACGCGGCAGCTCGGCACGGGTCAGCTCGGCACGGGTCAGCTCAGCACGGGTCAGCTCAGCACGGGTCAGCTCAGCACGGGCGCGACCGACGGGACGTCGGCGGGCACGGCCGCGCGCAGCGCGTCGACGGCGGCGCGGATCGCGGGACGGCGGGCGGCCTCCTCCCGCCACACCGCGTACACCCGGCGCGACAGCGGCGCCGACAGCGGCACGATCACCACGCCGGGCGGGACGTCGCAGCGGCCGAGGCGCGGCAGGATCGCGTTGCCGAGCCCGGCGGCGACCAGGGCCAGCTGCGTGGCGAACTCGTAGGCCATGTGGTCGATGCGGGGCTCGCTGTCGACGGCGCGGAGCGTGCGCAGCAGCCAGTCGCAGCAGATGCTGTCCGGCACGGAGCTGATCCAGGGGTCGCCGGCCAGCTCCTTGAGGTCGATCGTCTCGCGCCCGGCGAGCGGGTGGCCGGCGGGCAGCGCCACGTCGGCGACGTCGTCGCAGATGACGCCCTTGTGCAGGCCCTCGTGGAAGGGCAGCGGCTCGTTGTTCCAGTCCTGGACGATCGCCATGTCGATGTCGCCGCGGGACACGAGCGGCATGCTGCGCAGCGGGTCCTCCTCGCGGAGCTGGACGCGCAGGTCGGGGTGGTCGGCGCGGAGGGAGCGCAGCGCCGCGGGCATCAGCCCGCGAACGGCGGTCGGGAACGCGGCGACGGTGAGCTGGCCGACGACCGAGCCGCGGTGCGCCTCCAGGTCGGCCTGCGCCTGCTCGACGAGGGACAGGATCCGCTCGGCGTGCGCGACGAGGAGTTCGGCGGCGTCGGTGAGCCGGACGCCGCGGCCGTTGCGTTCGAGGAGCTTCTGCCCGGTCTCCCGCTCCAGCTTCGCCAGCTGCTGGGAGACCGCCGAGGTGGTGACGTGCAGGACGTCGGCGGCGGCGCTGACCGAGCCGTAGGTCGCGACCGAGTGGAGGGCGCGCAGCCGTTCCAGATCAAGCATGAAGTAATACTAAAACGAGGTGTCAAGTATTTCTCGCTTGTCCTTAAGAAAATGCGCGGCGACGATCGAGGGATGAGATCGCGCCATGTCCTGCTGGCCACCCTGATCGCGGCGCTGTGGGGGTTCAACTTCGTGCCCATCAAGGTGGCGCTGGAGGACTTCCCGCCGCTGCTGATGGCCGCGCTGCGGTTCACCGCCGCCGCGGTGCCGGCGGTGTTCCTCGTCCGCCGGCCGCCCGTCGCCGCGCGCTGGTTCGTGCTGGTCGGCGTCCCGCTCGGCGTCGGGCAGTTCGGCCTGCTGTTCATCGGGATGAACATGGGCATGCCGGCGGGCCTCGCGTCCGTGGTGCTGCAGGTCCAGGCGATCTTCACGGCGCTGTTCGCGGGCGTGCTGCTGGGCGAGCGGCTCGGCGCCCGGCAGATCGCCGGGATGGTCGTCGCGTTCGCCGGCGTCGCGCTGCTCGGCGTGGCGCAGGCCGAGGGCGGCAGCCCGGTGGCGGCGTTCCTGGTCTGCCTCGGCGGCGCGGCCGGCTGGGGCCTCGCCAACGTCGGGATGCGGCGGATGAACCAGGTCGCCGGCGAGCCGGTCGACGCGTTCGGGTTCATGGTCTGGATGTCGCTGGTGCCGCCCGTCCCGCTGTTCGCGCTGTCGCTGGTCTTCGAGGGGCCGGGGGCGCTGCCGGGCTCCGCGCGCCACCTGACGGTCGCCGGGGTCGCCTCGCTCGCGTTCATCGCCTACGTCGCCACGCTGCTCTGCTTCGGCGCGTGGGGATGGCTCCTGCGCCGCTACGAGGCGGGCACGGTCGCCATGTACTCGCTTCTCGTCCCGCCGTTCGGGCTGCTGTCGGCGGCCGTCCTGCTCGGCGAGCACGTGAACGCGACGCGGCTGACCGGCGCCGCCCTGATCATCGCGGGCGTCGCCGCCGGGAGCGTCCGGCTGCCGGCCCGCCTGCGCATCGCCCCCGCCCCGACCAACGAGGTGAGCTGACATGCACGGAATCCACGCTTCGCTCGTCACCCCGTTCACCGCGTCCGGCGAGGTGGACGCCAAGTCGCTGGAGCGGCTCGCCGCCCACTGCCTGGCGAACGGCGCGGACGGGCTGGTCGCGCTCGGCACGACGGGCGAGGCCGCCCTGCTGGCCCCGGACGAGCAGCGCGCGGTGCTGGAGGTGTGCCGCGCCGTCTCCGCCGAGCACGGGACGCCGCTGACCGTCGGCGCCGGGACGATGGGCACCGCCGACTCGATCCGGCAGGCCCGCGAGCGCGCCGCGTTCGCCGACGCGCTGCTCGTCGTCGTCCCGTACTACCTGCGCCCGTCGGAGGAGGCCGTCGTCGAGCACTTCGCCGCGGTCGGCGCGGCCGTGGACGTCCCGCTCGTCCCGTACAACATCCCGTACCGGACGGGGAGGGAGCTGTCCGCCCGCGCGCTCCTCGACATCCTCGCGCTCGACTGCGTCGCCGGCATGAAGCACTGCGCGGGCGGCATCGACCACGACACTCTGGCGATGCTGGCGTCCAACCCCGGCAAGGCGGTGCTGTGCGGGGACGACGCGTACATCTACCCGATGCTGCAGCTCGGCGCGGCCGGCGGCGTCGCCGCGTGCGCGTGCCTCGCGCCCGCCGCCTTCGCGTCGATGTTCGACGCTGCCCGCCGGGGCGACGCGGAAGGCGCGCTGGCCGTGCACAACCGGCTGCTGCCGATGACGGAGGCGCTGTTCGGCGAGCCCTCCCCGGCCGTCCTCAAGGCGTGCCTGGCCGAGGCCGGGCTGATCGACGACCCGGCGGTGCGCGCCCCCCTGCGCGCACCGCGTCCCGAGTCGGTCGCCGCCGCGATGGCGGCCTTCCAGGCGGTCTAGGACGCCCGGCCGGGACGCCCGGGGCTAGGACGCCCTGGCCGCGGCGCGGGCGGCGTGCGGGAGGGCGTCCAGGACCCGCCCGAGCGCCTCCTCGTCGTGCGCGGCCGACAGGAACCACACCTCGTACGCGGACGGCGGCAGGTACACGCCGCGCTCCAGCGCGGCGTGGAAGAACGCCGCGTACGCCTTGGAGTCCTGGCGCTGCGCGGCGGCGAAGTCGCCCACCGGCGCCTCGCTGAAGAAGACCGAGAACAGGTTGCCGGCGCGCTGCACCGAGTGCGGGACGCCCTCGCGCTCCAGCGCCTCCGACGCGGCCTTCGACACGGTCTCCGCGGACCGGTCGATCGCCGCGTACACCTCGTCGGTGGCGTTGCGCAGCGTGGCGAGCCCGGCGGCCGTCGCGAGCGGGTTCCCCGACAGCGTGCCCGCCTGGTAGACGGGACCGGCCGGGGCGAGGTGGTCCATGACGTCGGCGCGCCCGCCGAACGCGGCGGCGGGCAGCCCGCCGCCCATCACCTTCCCGAACGTCATCAGGTCGCCCGCGACGCCCTCGATCCCGAACCAGCCGGACCGGGACGCGCGGAACCCGGTGAGGACCTCGTCGACGACGAGCAGCGCCCCGTACCGCTCGCACAGCCGCTTCAGCAGGGCGTTGAACCCGGCCAGCGGCGGCACCACGCCCATGTTGCACGGGACGGCCTCGGTGATGACGCACGCGATGTCGGCGCCGTGCTCGTCGAACGCGGTCTCCACGGCCGTGACGTCGTTGTACGGGAGGATCAGCGTGTCCGCGGTGGTCGCGCCGGTCACGCCCGGCGTGTCGGGCAGCCCGAACGTCGCGACGCCGGACCCGGCCGCGGCGAGCAGCGAGTCGACGTGCCCGTGGTAGCAGCCCGCGAACTTCACGATCTTGGTGCGGCCGGTGAAGCCGCGCGCCAGCCGGATCGCCGACATCGTCGCCTCGGTCCCGGAGTTGACCAGCCGGACCTTGCCCACCGGCGTCCGCGACACGATCTCCTCGGCGAGCTCCACCTCGCCCTGCGTCGGCGCCCCGTAGGACGTGCCGCGCCCTGCCGCGTCCCGCACGGCCTCGACCACGGCCGGGTGCGCGTGCCCGAGGATCAGCGGGCCCCAGGAGCACACCAGGTCGACGTAGGTGTTCCCGTCGGCGTCCGTCAGGTACGGGCCGCGCCCGGACGCCATGAAGCGGGGCGTCCCGCCGACGGCGCCGAAGGCCCGCACCGGTGAGTTGACCCCGCCGGGGACGACCCCGGAGGCACGGTCGAACAACTGCTGGGAGTGATCGATACCTGTCACGTTTTCAGTCTCTCAGTTGCAGTTCGGCGACTTGCCTTGACCTCGCGGCGTACGGGCCGATATTCCACCAAGTACGACATCGGAGGGATGGGCTTTCAACGTGGTTGACGGCTGGACGGTCCCGGGCTTCACCCACGAGCGGGAGCTGGGCGGGGGAGCCTCGGGCCGGGTGATGCTGGCGGTCGACGACCAGACCGGCACGAAGGTCGCGATCAAGTACCTCGACGGCGCGCTCGCGGCCGACGAGGCCTTCCTCGCGCGCTTCCGCACGGCGGCGCGCCCCCTGTCCCAACTCGAAGACCCCAACGTGGTCGACTTCTACGACTTCGTGGAGTCGGCGGACGGCGCCGCCATCGTGATGCAGTGGGTGGAGGGCGTCAGCCTGCGGCGGGTGCTGGCCGCGCAGGGCCCCACCGGCCCGCTCGCGGCGCTGTCGATGCTGGGCGGCATCCTGCTCGGCCTCGCCGCCGCGCACGACCGCGGCGTCGTGCACGGCGCGCTGCGGCCCGCGAACATCCTCGTGGACGCCGACGGCAACGCGCAGCTCACCGACTTCGCGACCGCGCCCGCCGGCACCGAGGTGCGGTTCGGCGCGCAGTACGCGGCGCCGGAGCTGTGGGACGGCGAGCCCGCCACCGTCGCCACCGACCTGTACGCCGCGACGGCGATCTTCTTCGAGTGCCTCACCGGGCGCCCCCCGTACGCGGGCCGCAACATGGCGCGGCTGCACCGCGAGGCGGCGATCCCCGCCGAGGAGGTCCCGGGGCCGCTGCGCGAGCTCGTCCACCAGGGCCTGGCGAAGGAGCCGGCGAAGCGCCCCAAGTCCGCCGCCGACTTCCTCGGCGCGCTGGAGGACGCGGCCGTCTCCGCCTACGGGCCGTCGTGGGAGGCGCAGGGCCGCGGCCGCCTCACCGAGCTCGCCGCGCAGGCCGCGCTGCAGCCGGAGCCCCCGAAGCCCAAGCCCGCCCGCAGCAGCGGCCGCAACCCGATCGTCGCCGGCAAGCAGCCCGGCGGCCGGTCCCGGACGCCCTGGGTGGTCGCGGCCGTCGCCGTCCTGGTGCTCGCCGGGGCCGGCGCGGGCGCGGCCACGCTGCTGCGGAAGGACGACAAGAAGCCGCCGCCGGAGCCGAGCCCGGCGCAGAGCAGCACCCCGCAGCCGACGCTGCCCGCCGGCGGCGTCGACCCGGCGCCGCTCATCGCGCAGATCGACGGGGCCGTCGCGCGGGCGCCCGGCGCCGCGTTCACCTACCGGCAGACGGGCTGCTGCGGCTTCCCGGTGAGCAGCCGCGGCACGTTCGGGCTGCAGGGCGGGCAGGCGTCCTACTCGATGACGCTGGCCGGCTCCGGGGCGGCCCGCAAGCCGGTGCGCGCCCTCGTCGTCCAGGACCGGCTGTACGTGCGCGTGGGCAAGAAGTGGAAGTCCTCGGCGCTCGGCGGGCGCGGCTACCCGGCGGCGGCCGACCAGGTCCGGCAGGGCAGCTCGGTCGCGAACCTCACGGCGCTGCTGCGGGCGGCGACGCGGCTGACCCGGTCGGGCGCGATCTACGAGGGCGAGGCGCCCGCCGCGGCGCTGGCGCAGGCCCCCGGCGTCGGCCCCATGTACGCGCGGATGGCGCAGGCGACCGGCGCCCAGCAGATCGCCTTCGCCATCAAGCTCGACGCGGGCCACCGGCCCGTGAAGTTCTGGGTCCGCGCCGGGCCGGAGAAGGGCCGCAACCAGATCCAGCGCGGCTCCTACTCCAAGTGGGGCGCGAAGCCCGCCGTGAAGGCGCCGAGCCGCTAGGCGTCCTCGCAGGCGTCCGCCAGGACCTCCAGGAGCCGCAGCGGGTCGGGCAGCGCGTCCCGGCCCCGGCCCCGGCCCGGAGCCCGCAGCCAGACCACCTCGCGCCCGTACGGCAGGACGGACGGCGGGGCGACCACGTAGCTGTCCCGGCAGTGCCACCGCATGCCGGGCGTCTCGGCGACGTCCTCCGGCAGCGTGTCGAGGTGGCACGACCACCACTCGTCCTCGTCGGCGGGCGCGCCGCGGGTCGCGACGAAGAACAGGTGCCGCTCGTCCCCGAACGACGCGACCGGACCGACGGGGAGGTCCTCCCGCTCGATCCGGTCGAGGGCGGCGGCGCCGGCGGCGGCCGGCACGTCGAACACGTCGAACACCCGCCCCGTCGGCAGGATGATGTTCGCCTCCGGGCGTTTCGCCCACCAGCGCTCGATCACCTCGGCGTCGACGGTGGCCTGGTGCGCCCACGCCGCCGAGACCGGGTGCGCGCCCGGGTCGGGACACCCGATCCGGTCGCACGAACACGCCCTGTCACCGCCGACGTGCGCGCCCGGAAAGCACGGCCACCCGAGATCGGCGTACTCCCGCGCCGCCGCGGCCATCCGGTTCCGTGCCGCCTTCTGCCGCCTGTGCCCCGTGACCGCCAGCATCTCGCCCCCCAATAGCCCAAGGTCGCGCGTGGGTTCCTCGGTTATCGATGATGCCCGCCGAGCTCACGCCCAGACACGGCGACCCCCGGGAAACGACCCTAAGTGACTAGAGGGCGTCCTAAGAGCCCCTAGGACAGGCGGCGGGCCACCTCCGTGGCCCAGTAGGTGAGCGTGATGTCGGCGCCGGCGCGGCGGATGGCGGTCAGCGACTCCATGATGGTGCGCTCGCGGTCGATCCAGCCCTTCTCGGCGGCGGCCTCGATCATCGCGTACTCGCCGCTCACCTGGTAGGCGGCGACGGGCACGTCCACGGTGTCGCGGACGCGGCGGAGGATGTCGAGGTAGGCGCCGGCGGGCTTCACCATGACCATGTCGGCGCCCTCCTCCAGGTCGAGGAGGACTTCGCGCAGCGACTCCTCGGCGTTCGCCGGGTCCTGCTGGTGGGTGGAGCGGTCGCCGAACTGCGGAGCGCACTCGGCGGCGTCGCGGAACGGGCCGTAGTAGGCGGACGCGTACTTCACCGAGTACGCCAGGATCGCGGTGTCGGTGAAGCCCGCCTCGTCGAGGGCCCGGCGGATCACGCCGACCTGGCCGTCCATCATGCCGGACGGGCCGACCACGGCGGAGCCCGCCTCGGCCTGCGCGACCGCGATGGAGGCGTACCGCTCCAGCGTGGCGTCGTTGTCGATCTCACCGGAGTCGGTGACGATGCCGCAGTGGCCGTGGTCGGTGTACTCGTCGAGGCACAGGTCCGTCATGACGACGGTCGCGTCGCCGAGGTCGGACACCAGGTCGCGCAGCGCGACCTGGACGATGCCGTCGGGGTCGTCGGCGGCGGACCCGGTGCCGTCCTTCACCGCCGGGACGCCGAACAGGATGAGGCCGCCGACGCCGGCCTCGGCCGCCTCGTGCGCCGCCTTGCGCAGGCTGTCGCGGGTGTGCTGGAACACGCCCGGCATCGACGCGACGGGCTGCGGCTCGGTGATGCCCTCCTTGACGAACAGCGGCAGGACGAGATCGGCGGGCGCGAGCCGCGTCTCGGCGACCATCCGGCGAAGCGCGGGCGTGCGGCGCAGCCGCCGCGGGCGCGCGACGGGGAACTGTGCGGACATGGAATCCCTCTGTACGGCTCTACTTCCGGCGCCGGGCCCCCCGGCGCATCTGGCTGGGCTTGCGGAGCGGGTCTCCCGCCTCGATCTGGGCCGCCCTCCGCTTCGCACCGTACTCCGCCAGCGCCTCGGCGAGGGCCGATACCGACGGCTTCTCCGCCATGACGTCGACGCGCAGCCCGTATTCCTGCGCGGTCTTCGCGGTCTGCGGCCCGATCACGGCGATCACCGTCACGTTGTGCGGCTTGCCGGCGATGCCGATCAGGTTCTTCACCGTGGACGAGGAGGTGAACAGCACGGCGTCGAACCCGCCGCCCTTGATCGCCTCGCGGATCGGCGCGGGCGGCGGCGCGGCCCGGACCGTCCGGTAGGCGGTCACGTCCTCGCACTCCCAGCCCAGCTCGGTCAGCCGGGCGATGAGCACGTCGGTGGCGATGTCGGCGCGCGGCAGCAGCACCCGGTTGATCGGGTCGAGGTCCTCGTCGTAGGGCGGCCACTCGCGGGCCAGGCCCTCGCCGGACTGCTCCCCGGACGGGACGAGGTCGGGCTGCACGCCGAACTCGACGAGCGCGGCGGCGGTCTGCTCGCCGACGGCGGCGACCTTCAGCCCGGCGAACGCGCGGGCGTCGAGGCCGTAGTCGGTGAACTTCTCCCGGACGGCCTTCACCGCGTTGGTGGAGGTGAACACCACCCACTCGTAGCGTCCGGTGACGAGGCCCTTCACGGCCCGCTCCATCTGCTGCGGGGTGCGCGGCGGCTCGACGGAGATCGTCGGCACCTCGTCCGGGACGGCCCCGTACCCGCGCAGCTGGTCCGACAGGGACGCGGCCTGCTCCTTGGTGCGCGGCACCAGCACCCGCCACCCGAACAGCGGCTTCGTCTCGAACCAGGACAGCTTGTCGCGCCACTTGACCACGTCCCCGACGATGATCAGGGCGGGCGACTCCATGCCCTTGGTGTCGGACGCGAGCTTGCCCAGCGTGGAGACGACGGTCTCCTGCTCGGTGGTGGTGCCGAGGCTCGTCATGGCGGCGGGGGTGGAGTCGGCGCGCCCGGCCGCGACGAGGCCCTTGGCGACCTCGGCGACCGCGCCCTCCGCGCCCGCGATGACGAGCGTGGCGCCGGACCCGGCGAACTCCTCCCAGTCGACGCCGCCCGCGGACGCGTCCACGAACCGGACCTCGCGGTGCTCGGGGTCGGTGAGCGGGATGCCCGCGTACCCCGGCACACCGGTCACGGCGGACACGCCCGGGACGACCTCGAACGGCACGCCCGCCTTGTGCAGCGCGGCGCCCTCGGCGGCCAGGCCGCAGGCGACGCCCGGGTCGCCGGCGAACATCCGGACGACGCGGCGCCCGGCCTTCGCGGCGCGGACGGCGAGCCTGACCGCGTCGCCCTCGGCGGTGTCGAGGATCTCCGCGTCCGCGCGGCAGTGCGCGAGGACGTCGGCGGGGCAGTGCGCCCGGCTGACGATGACGGTGTCGGCTCGCTCCAGCTCGGCGGCGGCGCGCAGCGTCAGCAGCCCCGGGTCGCCCGGCCCCATGCCGACGATGGCGACCGTGCCCGGGTCGGTGGTGCGGCTCGGCGCCGGGGCGGGCGCCGTGCTCCTGCTCCTGGCCGCGGCGGCCCTGCCGGCGGCGGTGGTCTTCTCGGCGGTGGTCTTCTCGGCGGTGGTGCTCTTGGCGGTGGTCTTCGCGGCGGGGCTCACTCGCGCTCCCCCATCAACTGGTCGGCCCCCTGGGCGAACAGCCGGTCCGCGAGGTCGCGTCCGATCTGCTCGGCGGCGTCCGGGTGGCCGCTTGCGGACAGCCTGATCTGCCTGCTCCCGTCGATCGCCGCGACGGTGGCGGTCAGATGCAGCTCTTCATCTATCTCGGCAGCGTACGTTCCCACGGGCGCGGAGCAACCCGCCTCCAGCACCGAGAGGATCGTCCGCTCGGCGGTGACGGCGCGCCGGGTCGCGACGTCGTCGACCGTTCCAAGCAGCTCGCGGAGGTCGTCCCGGTCGGCGCGGCATTCGAGGGCGAGCGCGCCCTGCCCGGGCGCGGGCAGCATCTGGCCGGGGTCGAAGACCTCGCCGACCTCCGCCAGCCGGCCGATCCGCTTCAGGCCCGCGTGGGCCAGCACGACCGCGTCCAGCTCGCCGTCGGTGATCTTGCGCAGCCGGGTGTCGGCGTTGCCGCGGATCGGGACGATCTCCAGGTCGGGGCGGAGCGCGCGCAGCTGCGCCACCCGGCGCGGCGAGCCGGTGCCGACGCGGGCGCCGCGCGGCAGGTCGGCGAGCTTGCAGGGGCCGCACAGCGCGTCGCGGGGGTCGTCGCGCAGGGGGGTGGCGGCGAGCGCGATGCCCGGCGTCTCCGTGGTCGGCAGGTCCTTCAGCGAGTGCACGGCGAAGTCCACCTCACCGGAGAGGACCTTGTCGCGCAGCGCGTTGACGAACACGCCCGTCCCGCCGATCTGGGCGAGCAGGGCCTTGGAGACGTCACCCTGCGTGGTCACCCCGACCAGTTCCACGGCATGCCCGGTCAGCCGCGTCAACGCGTCCGCGACGCCCTGCGACTGCGTCGTCGCCATCAGGCTCTTGCGGGTGCCGAGCCGCAGCGGGCCCTTGCCTGTAGTCACGTCTCGTCTCCTTCGCGCGCCGGGGCCGTGTCCCGGGCGCTGACCGCCCGGACGCCGGCGGCACTGGCGTTCACCGTCTCCACGTTCACATCGGCGCGGGCCACGGCCTCGGGCGCCTTCGGGTCCAGGTCGAACAGCTCGCGCAGCGCGTCGGCGTAGGAGTCGCCGCCCGGCGCCGACGCCAGCTCCTTGACCCGGACGGTCGGCGCGTGCAGCAGCTTGTCCACCACGCGCCGCACGGTCTGCTCGATCTCCCCGCGGGCCCGGTCGCCGAGGTCGGGCAGCCGGCCCGCCAGCCGGGACAGCTCCGCGTCCACCACCTCGGCGGCCATGCTGCGCAGCGCGACGACGGTCGGCGCGACCGCCGCGGCGCGGGCCGCGCTGAGGAACGCCTCGACCTCCTCGCACACGATCCGCCGGACCGCGTCCACGGCCGCCGGGCCGATCGCCTTCGCCGCCTCCTGCTCGGTGCGCAGGTCGTCCAGCCCGGCCAGCTCCACGCCGTCCAGGTCGCGGACGGCGCGCTCGACGTCGTGCGGCAGCGCCAGGTCGAGGAAGAAGCGGCGTCGCCCGTCGTCCCCGACGCCGCGCGCGGTCAGCTGCCCGGCCGTCACCACCAGGCCGGTGGCGCCGGTACACGACACCACGAGGTCGGCGTCCGCCAGGGCGACGTCCAGCGCGGACAGCTCGATCGCGCGGGACGGGACGTCCAGCGACTCGGCGAGGCGGACCGCCCGCCCGTGGGTGCGGTTGGCCACCACCACCTCCCGCGCTCCCGCGCGGGACAGCGTGGCCGCGGCCAGCGAGCTCATCGAACCGGCGCCGACGACCAGCGCGCGGACGCCGTCCAGCGGGCCGAGGTGCCGGGCGGCGACGTCCAGCCCCACGCTGACCAGCGACGCGCCGGCCTTGTCTATGCCGGTCTCGTGGTGGGCGCGCTTGCCCACCCGCAGCGACTGCTGCAGGACGTCGTGCAGGTCGCGGCCGAGCGTGCCCTCGTCCTTCGCGAGCTTGAACGCCTGCCGGATCTGGCCGAGGATCTGCCCCTCGCCGACGACCATGGACTCCAGCCCGCACGCCACCGCGAACACGTGCTGGACGGCCCGCTCCTCGTAGTGGACGTACAGGTGCCGCGCCAGGTCGTCCAGCGGGACGCCGGAGTGCAGCGCCAGCAGCTCGGAGATCGCCGAGACGCCGCCGTGGAACTTGTCGACCACCGCGTAGATCTCGACCCGGTTGCACGTCGAGACGATCGCGGCCTCCGCGATGTTGGCGGAGTCGTGGACCGCGTGCAGCAACTTGACCAGGTCGTCTCCGGCCACCGAGGCCTGCTCCAGCACCGCCACGGGCGCGCTGCGGTGACTGAGCCCCACCACCAGAATGCTCATGCCGCGTCCTCGCTCAGGATCGTCCGATTCATGCCTCGACCGTCTCTACGTACTGGGACGTGCCCGGCGGCGCGTCGCCCGCGGCCAGCGGGGCGAGCCCGTCCGGCCCGCCCGCCTTGCGCTGCTCGTGGAACGCGAGGATCTGCAGCTCGATGGACAGGTCGACCTTGCGCACGTCGACGCCGTCCGGCACCGACAGGACGACGGGGGCGAAGTTCAGCACGCTGGTCACGCCCGCGGCGACCACGCGATCGCACACCCCCTGGGCAGCGCTCGCGGGGGTCGCGATCACGGCGATGGACACGCCGTGGGTCGCGATGATGTCCTCCAGCCGGTCCGTGTGCTGCACCGTCATTCCGGCGATCTCCTGGCCGACGATGGCGTCGTCCGCGTCGAGCAGGCCCGCCACGCGGAAGCCGCGGGACGCGAAACCGCCGTAGCCGGCCAGCGCACGGCCCAGGTTACCGACCCCGATGATCGCGACCACCCAGTCCTGCGTGAGGCCCAGCTCCCGGGAGATCTGGTAGACGAGGTACTCGACCTCGTAGCCGACGCCCCGCGTCCCGTAGGAGCCGAGGTGGGACAGGTCCTTGCGCAGCTTGGCGGAGTTGACCCCGGCCGCCGCCGCCAGCTCCTCGGAGGAGACGGTGGCGACGCCGCGCTCCTGCAGCCCGGTGAGGGCGCGCAGGTACACGGGGAGCCGCGCCACGGTGGCTTCGGGGATGCCGCGGCCCGCTCGGTCGCGGTGCCGGTTCTGTCGAGGTGTCACGGCCTGCTCTTCGGGCTCGACGCTGGGGACGGGGTGATCGGCGCACCCCTCGCCCCGGCTCGCGCGGCTCGACGCGGCCGGACGACCGCGGCCCGCCCGCCCCAGGGCTGCCCACCAGGTTAAGCCTTTGTGAACACGCGCACAAAGTCACCCCCCGGTCGCAGGGCCCGGACGGCACCGCGGAACGGCCGCCCACTAGGGACTTACAGCGTAGGCGCAGGCAATCCGAATGTCGTTCGGATGTGACCGACGCGACACCCGCGGCTCAGCGGAGCGCGGCGACGGCGCCGCGGAGGCGGGCTTCGTCGACGCGCCAGAAGTCGTGCTGGACGCCGTTGACCAGCGTGACCGGGATCTGCTCCCAGTAGCGCTCGTAGTCGGCCTCCGACCGGGTGATGTCGCGCTCCTCCCACGCCACGCCCATGTCGGCCGCGACGCGCTCGATCACCGCGCGGGCCTCGTCGCACAGGTGGCAGCCCGGCTTGCCGAGCAGTGTGATCACGATCTCGTCCGCCATGTCACCGCCCCGGGAAGTCGGGCGCCGGCAGCGGCACCTTGGCGGCGCCGAGCCTCAGCTCGATCACGTTCGTGGCCAGCACGTGGGTGCGCGACTCGGCGAGGAATCGGCGCAGGTGCGCCTGCCCGCGGTGCGCGGCGAACGCCGCCTCGTCCCGGAACAGCTGGTAGAAGATCCGCTGCGTGGGGCCGCCGACCACCTCGTGGCAGGCGAAGATCACCGTGTCCGGCTCGGTGGCGAGCGCCGCCTTCACCAGGTCGGCGGCGAGCCGGTCGAAGGCCTCCTCGCGCCCGTCCAGCAGCGTGTAGACGGTGATCTGGCCGCACGCGTTCGCCAGCTCCCCGCCCACCGGCGGCGCGCCGGCGGGTGCCCCGGCGGCGCCCAGGCCGTCGACGGCGGTGGGCCCGGCCGGGTTGCCGGACGGGAAGCGCAGCTCCTCGGCGGCCGGCTCGGGGAACCGCAGCTCCCCGCGCCGCGGCTCCGGGGACGGCGTCGGCGCGGGGACGGGCTCGGCCTTGCCCGCGTACGCCTGCTCCTCGTAGCCGGTCGCGGGCTCGTCGGCGTAGCCGCCCTGGCCGGCGTAGTCGTCGTAGCCCTCGTCCTCGTCGTAGACGGGGATCGTGCGCATCGCGCCGTACCAGACCAGGCCCGCGGCGGCGCCGACGGCGATCACCGCGAGCGGCGCGGGCAGGAACCCGCGGGTGCCGCTGACCATGAGGACGCCCGCGAGCGCGACCAGCGCGACCGGGATGAGCAGCTCGGCGGCCTCCTGGTCCTGCTTGCTCGCCAGCCACGCGGTGACCCCGGTGCACGCGGCCAGCGAGATCACCGCGACGACGTGCGCGCCGTCGATCAGCAGCAGCGGCAGCGCGTCGTAGGTGGCGCTCGGCTTGGGCAGGCTCTTGGACAGCGAGCCCTTGAGCGGGTCCAGGATCAGGATGACGATCGCGACGACCGTGTAGGAGATCGCGAACAGCCAGGCGGCGAACCGCACCTGCACGTACCGCGCGATCAGCTCGATCATGCCGAGCGCGAGCCAGACCGGCCCGATCAGCGCGGCGCCGAGCTCCATGACGCGGAACAGCGCGCCATTGAACCCCGCCATGAAGCCGACCGCCATGCACAGCAGCGCGAGCGTCAGCCCGACCTGGGTGAACGACCAGGCGATGAGGTAGAGCAGCCGGTCCTTTTGGGCGCGCTGGATCAGCAACCCGGTGGCCGCCAGGGCACCAAGGGTCGCCAGAAGCGCGAGAAGAGCATCGACCATCGCGCCTAATGGTGCCCGATGGCGGGGGCCGACGGGTAACCGCGCCGCCGAAGAGGCGCGCGGGGCGGGGGGTCGGGCCGTGGAACGGCCATTGCCTCCCGTACCTTCCGGTATCTAGAGTGGCAGATCACGCCGGAGGTCGCGTACGCCCCGAGGAGAACTGCATGAGCAGCTTGACCCTCGACGCCGGGGTCGTCCCGCTTCTTTGGCGTACCCGGCCCCGCGACGCCCGCCCCGGCGAGCCCGGGGCCGACCGGGCGGAGGTCCTCAAGGCGCTGGTGCTCCGCGCCCGGGACGGCGACGCCGACGCCTTCGGCTCCCTGTACGACCACTACGTCGAACTCGTCTACCGGTACATCTACTACCGGGTCGGAACGCACTCCCTCACCGAGGACCTGACGAGCGAGACGTTCCTGCGCGCGCTCCGCCGGATCTGCGACTTCCACTGGCAGGGCAAGGACTTCGGCGCCTGGCTGGTGACGATCGCCCGGAACCTGGTCGCCGACCACTTCAAGTCCGGCCGCTACCGGCTGGAGGTCTGCACCGCCGAGCTGATCGAGCCGGAACGCCGGAACGGGGACCGCCACCAGGAGGGGCCGGAGCGGGCCGTCCTGGACGCCATGACCAACCGGACGCTGCTGCTGGCCGTCCGGCGGCTCGGGTCCGAGCAGCAGGAGTGCGTCGTGCTGCGCTTCCTGCACGGCCTGTCGGTCGCCGAGACCGCGCTGATCATGGGCAAGAAGCCGGGCGCGATCAAGGCGCTGCAGTACCGCGCGGTCCGGTCGCTCGGCCGCATGCTCCCCGACGACCTGCGCCGTTGACGCGCGGCGGCGGAACCTTATTAGACTATCTACCAATTGATTGCCGGGCCGTAACCCGCCGCGCCGCCCGCTCGTTTGTGCGGGCAGGGGCGCGTTGCGCCCGGATTCCGCAAGGGAGCGGCCGATGAGAACCGGGCTGTGAAGACGAGGCGAGGAAGAGGCGTCGAGCGGGGGAACGCGCTGGCCCGGCTGCGGGTCGGCGGGACGGGGCCGGATCCGCGGTTCCGTGAAGTGCTGCGCGAACGGCTGATGGCGGCCGCGAACGACAGAAGTGAAGAGTGTCGCAATCACCGCCGGGACGGCGGCCGCGGGGAGGCGGTTGACTAGAGTTCGCCTCATGCGGCGATTCTGGCAGCGCGACGTGGACCACAAGAGCGCCGGGGAGGCCGCCGCCGCGGCCGCGGCCCCTCCGGGCCCGCTCCCCGCGCCCGACCCCGCGGCGGCCGCGTTCTTCGACGTCGACAACACGATGATGCGCGGCGCGTCCATCTACTACTTCGCGCGCGGGCTCGCCGCCCGCAAGCTGTTCACCATGCGCGACCTCGCGATGTTCGCGTGGGGGCAGGCCCTGTTCCGGATGCGCGGCACCGAGAACTCCGAGCACATCGGCAGCGCCAAGGAGGCCGCGCTCGCGTTCGTCGCCGGGCAGCGGGTCGACCAGATCGTCACGCTCAGCGAGGAGATCTACGACGAGGTCATGGCCGACCGCATCTGGCACGGCACCCGCACCCTCGCCCTCCAGCACCTCGACGCCGGCCAGCAGGTGTGGCTCGTCACCGCCACGCCCGTCGAGGTCGCCCGGACGATCGCGCACCGCCTCGGCCTGACCGGCGCGCTCGGCACCGTCGCCGAGACCCGCGAGGGCGTCTACACCGGGCGGCTCGTCGGGAACCTGCTGCACGGGCCGGCGAAGGCGGAGGCCGTCCGCGCGCTCGCCCACCGCGAGGGCCTCGACCTCGCCCGCTGCTCCGCCTACAGCGACTCGATCAACGACCTGCCGATGCTGACGGCCGTCGGGCACCCGCACGCCGTCAACCCCGACGCCGAGCTGCGCGCCCACGCCAAGGAGAACGGCTGGCCGATCCACGACTTCCGCACCGGCCGCAAGGTCACGATGGTCGCGCTCCCGGCCGCCGCCGGAGCGGGCGCCCTCGCGGGCGGCGTGGCGGCCGGAATCGCCCTCCGCCGCCACTACCGCGCCAGCTGACCGATCGGTCGCGTCCTCCCGCTGCGCCGGCTCTCGGGCCGGTTCACAGGAACGCGGGGCCGCGGCGCAGCAGCGCCTCGTACAGCATGTGCTGGATGTTCTCGCGGACGTGGTCGGTGATCTCGAACACCGTCATCGGGTCGTCGGCGTCGCCGGGGTCGTACTCGTCCAGCGTCATGGGCTCGCCGAACTGGATCACCCAGCGGGACGGCAGCGGGACGAGGCCGCCGAGGCCCAGCAGCGGGAACGTCGGCGTGATCGGGAAGTACGGGAGGCCGAGCAGCCGGGCCAGCGGGCGCAGGTCGGCGATCTTGGGGTAGATCTCCTCGGCGCCGACGATGGCGCAGGGGACGATGGGGACGCCGGCGCGCAGCGCGGTGCCGACGAAGCCGCCGCGGCCGAAGCGCTGCAGCTTGTACCGCTCGGCGAACGGCTTGCCGATTCCCTTGAAGCCCTCCGGGAAGACGCCGACCAGCTCGCCCTTGCCGAGGAGGCGGGCGGCGTCGGCCTGGCAGGCGAGGGTGTGGCCGGCCTTGCGGGCGAGGTGGCCGAGCACCGGGATCTGGTAGACGAGGTCGGCGCCGAGCAGCCGGACGCACCGGTCGGCGTTGTCGTGCAGCGCGACCGTCAGCATCAGCGCGTCGAGCGGGATGGTGCCCGAGTGGTTCGCGACGAGCAGCGCGCCGCCCTCCGGGACGTTCTCCAGCCCGGCGAGCTCGACGCGGAACCAGTGCTCGTACAGGGCGCGGGCGAACGGCAGCAGGATCGTGGAGTTGAACTCGGGGTCGAAGCCGAACTCGTCCACCTCGTACTCGCCGGCCAGCCGGCGGCGCAGGAACGCGAGCCCGGACGCGAGGGTCCGCTCCAGCGGGCTCTGCTCCGGCTCGGAGTCGGCGGACTCCTCCCGGTGGTGGCCGGTGGCCAGCCGGATGACCTGCGCGCCCTCGTCCCCGTCGTCGGCGTGGTGGGCGTTCATCATCCGCGGTCCCCCTTCAGGTGCGTCCGAGCAGGCCCGTCAGCCGGCCGCGGCCGAGGCCCTGGGCCGCGGCGAAGTCGGCGAAGGCCGCCTCGGAGCTGTACTTGGGACGCCACGACAGCTCGTTCTCCAGCGCGGTGGTGTCGATGACCCGGCCGTACGTCAGCCACCGCAGCAGCTCGGGCGAGAACCCGGACAGGCCCGCGAACCGGCGGCCCATGTCGCCGAGCACCGAGAGCGACGGCGCCGGGACGGGCACGTAGGGCCGTCCGGCGCGCCGCAGCGCCTGGGAGAGCAGCAGCACGCCGTCCCCGGCGACGTTGTAGCAGCCGGGGTGGTCCTCGGTGGTCATGCGGTGCAGCACCTCGACCCCGTCGTCCTCGTGGACGAACTGCAGCCGCGGGTCGAAGCCCAGCACGGTCGGGACGACCGGCAGGTGCAGGTACCGGGTGAACGGGGAGTCGACGCCCGGGCCGAGGAAGTTCGCGAACCGCAGCACCGACACGGTGAGGTCGGAGCGGCGCCGCATCAGCCCGCGGACGTAGCCCTCCACCTCGACGGCGTCCTTGCCGTAGCCCGTCCTCGGCGGCTCGACGGGCTCGTCCCGCTCGGTGAAGACGGCCGGGTCCATCGGCGACGACCCGTACACGGCGGCCGAGGACCGCACGACGAGCTTGCGCATGTCGGGCGAGCGCTGGCAGGCCGCGAGCAGCTGCATCGTGCCGATGATGTTGAGCTCTTTCACCTTCGCCCGAGGGGCGCTCGAAGAGGTCACCAGGTTGAGGTGGACCACCGTGTCCACCCCGGCCGACGCGATGATCTTCGCGATGCCGGGCGTGCGGATGTCCACGCGGACGAACTCGGTGCGCCCCAGGGACTCCACGGGCGGCACCGTGTCCACGCCGATGACCCGCTCGATGCCCGGGTCCGCCTGCAGGGCGTTCGCGACCCGCGCCCCCAGGAAACGGGAGACGCCCGTGACGAGGACGACACGGGCCGCGGCGGCGGGCATGGAGGACACTGTGCGCCCCACCCCTTCACGGCTGAGTTGCCGGCGTGATCACTTCTTGTTGCGGCGCTGGATACGCGTCTTCTTCAGCAGCTTGCGGTGCTTCTTCTTGGCCATCCTCTTGCGGCGCTTCTTGATGACAGAGCCCACGGGACCTCGCTCGGCGAATCGGGTGATGTGCAGGAGACGAACGTGCCGCGGAGAAGCCCGCAGAAGAGCAGGGCTCGGTGAGCGCGCACGGTCCGCCGCCCAAGACTACCGCCGAACGAACGGAGATCACGCCGCGGCCCGTCCCGTACCGGCGCACGGCGCGTTCGCGACGCGGCGTCCGGCACCGCGCGTCGTACGGCGCCGGGCACCGTCGCACCGGGGCGGGCACCCGCGTCGGCTGCCCGTCCCGCTCGGTGTCCGGACCGACTCGCCGGATCGGGGCGGGCGGAGGCGCAGCCCCCGTTCCCCCGACGCCGGCTCCGGCGGCTCGGCGGCCGCCGGCCGGTCCTCGTCCTGCATCCCCAGCTTCGGAGCGGTCCGGGGGGATCGCTCCGACGCCCCCTGCACGGCCGGGTGGTGAGTATGCGGCGGGGTCGTTGCTCATGCCCCGCCCTTACCCGCTATCCGGCTTCGATGTACGCGTCGCGCAGGTAGTCGTGAACGGCCTGCTCGGGAACCCGGAACGAGCGCCCCACGCGGATCGCGGGGAGCTCGCCCGAGTGGACGAGGCGGTAGACGGTCATCTTGGACACCCGCATGACCGCCGCCACTTCGGCCACGGTCAGGAACCTGACCTCACTCAGAGGTCGCTCGCCTGAGGTCATCGGACGCCCTCTTCCACACGTGCCGCGCACCGGCCCTTCGGGTGACTTTGATCACGCACGTGTACTTCCTCCAGCGTAAATCGCGTATCGGCAGTCGCAAGAGGGGAGTTCCGCACATTTCCGTATCCTGACCTGACTCGCGGGTGACAGTGCTGAGCCCGTACGCAGCGCGAACGTGACGGCACTACGCGTGCCAGGGCGAACGGTTGTCAACCACAACCCCGCGCTGACCTGCGGTTCCGCCGTTCTCGATGGCGCTGCGCAAGCCCATGCGCCCCGTTACGGCAGCCCTGTCACACGCAGTGACAGGACGGCCGGGCGCCAGAGCGGCCCGGCCCGCAGGTAAGGGAAGTCAGTCGAAAGTGGACAGACCGGCACGATCAAGGATGTAGGCGGTCAGCGGCGCGTAGTGCTGCGCGGAGATGCCGTCGTCGAGCGGCACGACCACGTCGATCTTGCCCTCGGCGGCGCCGGCGAACAGCGCCGGGTCGTTACAGTCCGCGAACCCCACGGTGTCGATGCCCGCCTGGCCGGCGGCTCCGGCCCAGCCGTGATCGGCGATGGCCAGATCCGGCCAAATATCAGGTTTAGCCTCCGGAGATCCGTCAGAGGCGCTAGAAGCCAGCTCCCGGAGCATGGCCTCCATCGGGTGCGGGTCGTGCGTGTGGTGGGTCCGGTAGTCGTCGCCCTCCAGCATCGCGACGCCCGGCTCGGCGTAGACGATGCGGCGCAGGTCCGCACCGCCGTAGCCGGTCTCGATCTCGTACGTCCAGCCCGCCGCGGGCGCCAGCACCCGGCAGCCGGCCTCGTCCAGCGCCCGCGCTATCGCCCGGTACAGGGGCGTCAGCGTCGCCGGATGGCCGGTCGCGAGGACCACGTTCTCCTTGCGGCGGGCCGCGAGGCCGATGCGGTCGCCCATCGCCTCAAGGGTGTCGAGCGTGATGTCGGGGTCGATGGTGTCGTCCCCGTACAGGTGCCTGGGGTCGGGGTTGACGCCGCAGCGCTCGACCATCATCTCCAGGACGGTCCGCTCCGTCCACGTCGGCTTCAGCTCCAGGCCGAACTGGTAGTACGGGTGCCCGGCGGCCATCCGCCGGTAGTGCAGCAGGTTGTTCTGGCGCGGCGTCGCCACGTCGCCGGCGATCATCGTCCGGACGAGGTGGGCGCGCAGCTCGTCACGGGTCGGCGCGGGCTTCACGGGGGCGGGTTCCACGGGTGCGTGCCTCACTCGTCGGTCATCGGGTCGAGGCCGTGCTCGGGGAACACCGCCCGGCGCGTCGCCAGGATCGCCTGGTCGATCGGGCTCGCCGGATCGTAGCCGTCCCCCCAGCGGTTGACCTCCACCACGTCCGTGCCGTCCGTCATCCGGCGCGGGGCGATCTCCTCGGTCCGCTCCCGGACGAAGTCGCGCCACTCCTCCGGGGTCGCCGTGCCCGGCGGGATCGGCCCGCCCGCCGCCTCGGCGAGCAGGTGCGTCCAGGCGCGCGGCACCACTTGGACCAGCTCGTAGCCGCCGCCTCCGGTGAGCACCCACCGGCCGCCCGCGGTCTCGTGCGCCAGCCGGTGCAGCAGCGAGTACGCCGTGCGCTGCCCGTCCACGCTGAGGATGAGGTGCGCGAGCGGGTCGAGCGCGTGCCCGTCGGCGCCCTGCTGCGTCACGAGGACGTCGGGGCGGAACCGGCGCAGCAGCGGCGGGATGATCGCGTCGAACGCGCGCAGCCACGGCCGGTCTCCGGTGCCGGGCGGCAGCGAGATGTTGACGGACGTGCCCTCCGCGCCCGTCTCGTCGGGGAAGCCGGTGCCGGGGAACAGGGTGCGCGGCGTCTCGTGGAGGCTGATCGTCAGCACGCGCGGGTCGTCGTAGAACGCGGCCTGGACGCCGTCGCCGTGGTGGACGTCGATGTCGACGTACGCGACGCGCTCGGCGCCGTTCTCCAGCAGCCACGCGATCGCGATGGCCGGGTCGTTGTAGACGCAGAACCCGCTGGCTGCGCCGCTGAGCGCGTGGTGCAGGCCGCCGGAGATGTTGGCGGCGTGCTCGGCCCCGCCGTTCCACACCGCCTCGGCCGCGGCCACCGACGCGCCCGCGACCAGCGCCGACGCCTCGTGCATGCCGAGGAAGATCGGGTTGTCGGTGGTGCCGAGGCCGTGCCGGGCGTCGGGCAGCCCGGTCGCGCCGGCGTGCTTGACCGCCGCGATGTAGGACTCCTCGTGGACGAGCCCGAGCAGCTTGTCGCCGGCCGCCTCGAACGGCGACACGCGCACGTTGGGACGGTCCAGCACGCCGAGCTCGCGGGCCAGCGCCATCGTCAGCTCGACCCGGACGGGGTTCATGGGGTGGCCGGGGCCGAAGTCGTAGGAGATGAGCCGCTCGTCCCAGAAGATCTCGAGTCCGCAGTTCTCGGGCGGGGAGGACCGGGACGAATCGGTACTGCTCATGGCCTCACGGTATCGCGAGCGTCACGTGACCCGGCTCACGCGGGCCGCCGATCCGGACTGTGACGTGAATTACTGCCCAAAAACGGGCATACCGACCGCACGACGTCAAAATACCAAAGGGGGGTACATGGACAGCCCGAGCGTGCGCAGCCGTGCGATCAGCAGCGCTCTGCGGCTGGGCGTCCGGCCTCTCCTGCACTACCTCCCGGGCCATGCCACCGGGATCCGGACGGCCCGCTCCACGGTGGACGCGGCCTCCTTACTGATGCGGCCCTGCGGAGGGGTGCGGATCGAGGGGCTGAACGAGCGGCCCGGCGGGGACCTCGGCGAACGCCCGGTCAAAGGCGAGTGGCTCTTCCCCCGGGACGCCCCCGAGGGACCGCCCGGCGGCGCCGTCCTCTACCTGCACGGCGGCGGATACGTGGCCTGCTCGCCGCGCACCCACCGGCCGATCACGTCGCGGCTCGCGCACGACACGGGCCTGCCGGTCCTCGCCCCCCGGTACCGGCTGGCGCCCGAGCACCCGTTCCCGGCGCCGCTGGAGGACGCCGTCACCGCCTACCGCTGGCTGCTCGCGCGCGGCGTCCCCGCGTCCGGCATCGTGATCGCGGGCGACTCGGCCGGCGGGCACCTCGCCGCCGTGCTCGCCGGGGAGATCTGCCGGCTGGACCTGCCGGCCCCGGCCGGGCTCGCCCTGTTCTCCCCGTGGGTCGACCTGACCTGCGAGCTCTCCGCTCAGGCGCAGGACGGCGCCCGCGACCCGTACATCAGCGCCGCGTCGGCGCGCCGGGTCGCCCGCCTCGTGGTGGGGCCGGCCGGATTCGACGACCCGCGGCTGGCCCTGCTCACCTGCGCCTGGACGGACGTGCCGCCCGTCCTCATCCAGGTCGGCGGCGCCGAGGTGCTGCGCACCGAGGCCGAGGCGTTCGCGGACGCGCTGCGCAGCGCCGGCGCCGACTGCGACCTCCAGGTCTGGGACGGCCAGATGCACGTCTTCCAGATCCTGAACCGCGTGCTGCCCGAGGCCGGCGAGGCGATGCGCGAGGCGGCCGAGTTCATCTGCTCGGTCACGCACCACACCTCCCCCGGCCGGACCGAGGCGGCCTGATCCCGCCCGCACCCGCCCTGCCCCTGTCGAAGGCGGGTGCGGTCAGAACCGGCCGGCGGGCTCGCGCTCGAACATCTCGTCCTCCTCCTCGCGGCGCCGGCCGCCCGCGACGAAGAACCCGGCGAGGGCGGCCAGCGCGGCGCCGCCCTCGCCGACGAGGCTGATCGTCTTGTCGAGGTACCAGACGGGCTCGTGCATGTCGGGCAGCGGCCCGAGCACCCCGGGGTCGGCGTAGTAGTAGAGGACGACGGCGCCGGCCGCGCTCCCCGCCACCAGGAGCGCCAGCGCGTACGCCCACCGGGTGCCGTAGGTGAGGACGACGACGGCGACCACCCCGGCGACCGCCGCCTGGATCCGGAAGAGATCGTCGCCGCCGATGGACCCGCCCTCGACATAGGCCATGTCGGGCGCGAACATCCAGTGCACGATGGCGTCCGCCGCCAGCCCGGCGGCGACGATCAGGCGGAGTATGAGTCCCATACCCCTAACACGAACGGACCCCCCGCACCGGCTCAGTTCAAAGATGAACTTTTCGTGGGAACCGGTTCAGCCGCTCGCGAGTTCGCGCCCCCGGTTGCGGGCGGCCTCGATGGCCTCCAGGACGGCCGCGCGGACGCCGTGCCGCTCCAGCTCGCGGATCGCCGAGATCGTCGTCCCGCCCGGGGAGGTGACCGCCTCGCGCAGCAGCACCGGGTGCTCGCCGGAGTCGCGGAGCATGATCGCCGCGCCGACGGCCGACTGGATCACCATCTCCAGCGCGGCGGCGCGCGGCATGCCGAGCAGGATGCCCGCGTCCACCATCGCCTCGACCAGGTAGTAGAAGTACGCCGGGCCGCTGCCGGACAGGGCCGTCGCGCCGTCCTGCAGCGACTCGGGGATGCGCAGCACCTTCCCGACCGGGGAGAGCAGCTCCTCGGCCAGCTTCAGGTGCTCCTCCGCCGCGTGCGAGCCGGGCGAGATCACGCTCATCGCCTCGTCCACGTGCACGGGCGTGTTCGACATGACGCGGACGACGGGCACGCCCTCCGGCAGCCGCGCCTCGATGAACCCGGTCGTGATGCCCGCCGCCATCGAGATCACCAGCCGCCCGGGCGGGACGTGCGCGCCGATCTCGTCCAGCAGGGCGCCCATGTCCTGCGGCTTGACCGCGAGGACCAGCGTCTCGGCCTTCGCCGCGGCCTCCGCGTTCGGCACGATCTCGATGCCGTACCGCTCGCGCAGCAGCGCGGCCCGCTCCTCCCGGCGCGCGGTCGCCATCAGCTCGGACGGGCGGCGGCCGGCCCGGAGCACCCCGGACAGCAGCGCCTCGCCCATCTTCCCGGCACCCAGAATCGCGATCATCGGCTTACCTTGACGTGCGGCTTCAACGACCGGTCCAGCTTAGTGCCGGGCGGGTCACGACCGTCCGGCGAGGGAGCGCACGAAGAAGCGGAGGTTGGCGGGGCGTTCGGCCAGGCGCCGCATGAGGTACGGGTACCACTCGCGCCCGAAGGCGACGTAGACGCGGACCTGCGCGCCCTGCGCGGCCAGCCGGCGCTGCTCCTGCGGGCGGACGCCGTAGAGCATCTGGTACTCGAACGTGTCGGCGTCGCGCTCGTGCAGGACCGACAGCGCTCCGGCGATGTCGATGAGCCGGGGGTCGTGCGTGGCGAGCATCGGGTAGCCCTTGCCCGTCATCAGGACCTTCATACAGCGGACGAACGACTTGTCGACCTCTTCCCGGTCGGTGAAGGCCACCGCCGCGGGCGCCGAGTACGCGCCCTTGCACAGCCTCACCCGCGACCCCTCATAGGCCAGTTCCGCGCAGTGCTCCTCCGCCCTCCGCAGGTACGCCTGGACGACAGCGCCCACATCGGGGAAGTCGCGCCGCAGCTCGTGGACGATCCGCAGGGTCGAGTCGACGGTCGTGTGCTCTTCCATGTCGAGCGTGACCGTCGTACCGGCGGACCTGGCGGCCTCGCACACCCGCCTCGCGTTCTCCATGGCGAGGTCTTCGTCGAAGGTCTGCCCGACGGCCGAGAGCTTCAGCGACACCTCGGCGCGCGTGCCGAGCCCGGCGGCGCCGAGCCGCTCCAGCAGCTCGATGTACTGGGCGACGTTCGCCTCGGCGCGTCCCTTGTCGTGCGTGTCCTCGCCGAGGATGTCCAGGGTGACGAGCAGCCCTTCGCCGGTCAGCCGGTCGGTGACGCGCGCCGCGTCCTCGATCGTCTCGCCCGCGATGAAGCGGCGGACGACGTCGCCGGTGAACGGCGCGGTCTCCACGACCTTGCGCGCGCCGTCACTGCGCGACGCGACGAGCAACGCCTGTCGAAGCACTGTGCGCACCCCTTGCTCCCTGGACCTCCTCGTCCCAGGTTAAGCCCGGCGATCACGAAACGGTGCCGAGGTTGTCGCCGCCTCCGTGCTGCTTGACGTAGTCCTGCATCTGCGCGGTCTTGACGGCGTCGAACAGCTGCTTCGCCTTCGCGCCGTCCACGAACACCACGCTCTGCTTGCCGCGCATGCCGGTGCCCTTGTGCGGGAGCGTCATGAACGTCACGTCCGACACCCGGACGCTGCGCATGCTCAGCGCCAGCGAGCGGAGGTCGCCCGCCGACACGCCCTCGTCCACGCTGATCGACTTGGACAGCGCGGACAGGAACCGGTCGAGCTTCAGCGGGTTGGTGAGCGTGCCGCGGGCGGCGGCCTGCTTGGCGAGCGCGCTGAGGAACGCCTGCTGGCGCTTGATCCGGTCGAAGTCGCCGTTGGGCAGGTTGTAGCGCTGCCGGACGAACAGGAGCGCCTCCTCGCCGTTCAGCTTCTGCTTGCCGGCCGTCCACTGCTTCTTGCGCGCCGGGTCGTACACGCTCTGCTTGATGTTGACGGTGACGCCGCCGAGCGCGTCCGTCATCGCCTTGAACCCCTCGAAGTCGATCGCGCCGTAGTGGTCGATCCGGATGCCGGTGAGGTTCTCCATCGTCTCGATCAGCAGCTTCGGCCCGCCGAACGAGAACGCCGCGTTGATCTTCTGGTTGCCGTAGCCGGGGATCTCGACCCACGAGTCGCGCGGGAACGAGATGATGTACGCCTTCTTCCGGTCCGCCGGCAGGTGCAGCAGCATGATCGTGTCGGTGCGCTGCTGCCCCGGCTTCCAGACCTGGTTGCCCTCCCCGGTCGTCGGCGCGTCGGCCCGCGAGTCCGACCCGACGAGCAGCCAGTTCTCGGTGCCCTCCACGTTCGGCCCCGGGCGGTTCGCCTGGTCGGTCGGCATCACGCCCTTGATCCGGTCGATGTTGCCGTTGTAGGACGACTGGCGCTGCCACAGCAGCCCGCCGACGCCGGCCACGAGCAGCGCGACGAACACCCCGATCGCGATCAGGACGCGCGGCCACCGCCGCTTGCGCTTGCGCTCCGCACCGTCGGCAGCCGCCCAGAACGCGTCGCCGGCGTCGCCGCCGGAGTTGTCGGGCCCCGCGGGGGCCTCGGTGGCCTGAGCGGCCGCCGGTGCCTGCGGGCCCTGGTCGGCCCGCTGCGGCGGCCGCGGTCCGGGATGATCTGGCGCGGTCATGGCGCAGAAGCTACCAGCACGATCGACCAGGGATGGCCCACTTCAACCCACCTGTCCGATTAAGGCGCAACACCCCCACCCAGGTAAACCAGAACCCCCCTTCACGGGTCGCCCCCTAGATACACGCAATACGCCGGCGGAGCGCCACCGCACCCAACACCAGTGCCACACCCCCGACACCTCTTGGACGAGCACAATTCACACCCTCTTGGACCAGACCCGAGCCGGCGCGCAGACCGAAGCGGCGGCCACGGGCAGGCACGCGGAGGGCGCTCTAGCGCCCGGAGCGGGCATGCCCGGCGACGCAGGCGACCGCAGCGACGCCACGCAAAACGCAACGGGCACAGCGACCGCAACGGCGGCGTGAGGATCGCCTGCGTCGCTGGCGGGGGTTCCAGGGGGTCGCCCCCCTGGGCTAACCAGTACGCCGACGGAGTGTGACTGCGCCCAGGATTAGGGCTACGACTGTGAACGCCG
>NZ_JBIQHY010000090.1:24117-30778 GCF_044508335.1 Actinomadura sp. | reverse complement strand
GAGCGAGGATCGCCTGCGTCGCTAACGGGGGTTCCAGGGGGTCGCCCCCCTGGGCAAACACAGCCCCCCACATGGTCACGCCCCGAAGAAGTGCACCACGTAGTACACGACCGCGGCCACCACGGCGGCGGCGGGCATGGTGAGGACCCAGGCCACGAGGATGTTGCCGGCGACGCCCCAGCGGACGGCGGAGAGGCGCTTGGTGGCGCCCGATCCCATGATCGCTGAGGTGATGGTGTGGGTCGTGCTGATTGGAGCGTGCCAGATGAACGCGGTGGTGTAGAGGACGACGGAGGCCGTCGCTTCGGCGGCGAAGCCCTTGGGCGGGTCGACTTCGATGACTTTGCGGCCGAGGGTGCGCATGATGCGCCAGCCGCCCGCGTAGGTGCCGGCGGACAGGGCGCCGGCGCAGACGATGACCACCCACCAGGGCACGGTGCTGCCGTCGGCGTGCCCGGTGGTGACGAGGGCGAGGACGATGATGCCCATGGTCTTCTGGGCGTCTTGGAGGCCGTGGCCGAGTGCGAGGGACGCGGCGGACATGGTCTGGGCGATGCGGAAGCGGCGGCCGACCCGGGACGGGTTGGCCCGCCGGAAGATCCACAGGATGGCCACCATGACGAGGTAGGCGAGGCAGAAGCCGACGACGGGGGACACCACCATGGGGACGGCGACCTTGTCGACGACGGTGGACCAGTTCACGGAGGACAGTGAGGCCAGCCCGGCGCCGACGACGCCGCCGATGAGGGCGTGCGAGGACGAGGACGGCAGCCCGAAGTACCAGGTGATCAGGTTCCAGGTGATGGCGCCGAGGACGCCGGCGGCGACGACGGTGAGCCCGTGCAGGCCGGACGGCGGGGTGATGACTTCGCTGACGGTCTTGGCGACGCCGACGCCGAGCAGCGCGCCGATCATGTTCATGGCGGCGGCCATGCCGAGCGCGACGCGGGGTGTCAGCGCGCGGGTGGAGACCGCGGTGGCGATCGCGTTGGCCGCGTCGTGGAAGCCGTTGGTGTAGTCGAAGACGAGCGCGACGACGACGACCATGATGAGGACGGCCATCTGCGCGTCGGACCGGAGCCCGAGCGCGCCGCCGACCATGACCAGCAGGATGCCGGCGAGGAGGAGCAGCCAGGCCCGGCCGGAGACCCGGCGCGTGGCCTGCTCGCCGAGGGAGGTGGTTTCGTCCTGCGGGGACGGTTCCCGGGTGATGGTCACGCCGGGTTCCTCGGCAGCGCTCATGATTCCTTGACCGCTATGGTCTCGACCGTGTTGGCGACGTGCTCGAAGGCGTCCGCCGCGTCTTCCAGCCGGTCGATGACCTGCTTCAGCTTCAGCACGGTCAGCGTGTCGTACTCGCCGCTGAACAGGTGCGCGAGCAGCTTGCGGTAGGTCTGGTCGCCCTGGTTCTCGAGCCGGTTGATCTCGATCCAGTACTCGTTGAGCTCCTTCATGGAGCGCAGCCGGGGCATGGCCTCGGCGGTCAGTTCGGCGGCCCGTTCCAGCACTTCGACCATGGCGACGATGCCCTTGGGGAACTCGTCGATCTTGTAGAGGACGACGAGGTCGGCCGCTTCCTCCATCTCGTCCATGACGTCGTCTATGGTCGACGCCAGCCGGTAGATGTCCTCGCGGTCGAAGGGCGTGATGAACGTTTCGTTCAACCGTCGCATGATCGCGTGGGTGCATTCGTCGCCCGCGTGTTCGCAGGCGCGCATCTTCTCCGCGATCGCCGCCCGGTCGGCGCCGTCGCTGATGAGTTCCACGAGCAGCCTGGCGCCGGTGACCAGGTTGTTCGCCGAGTCGGCGAACATGTCGTAGAAGCTGTCCTCACGCGGCGTGAGACGCAAGCGCACGTCGTTCTCCTGATGTGCCGGAACAGTCCGCAGAGGATCGTAGGCGGTACCCGCCGTAAAAAGAACCTTTGCCCCAGCTTCGACTGGTGTCCCCCATCCTCTCACCTACAAGATTGCCCTAGATCACCAGGTACATACCCGTCGCGGGCGGGCGTATCTGGAGGGACGTCCGCCGGTTCGGCCCGCGATCGGCGGCGACCTGCGGGGCCGTGTCGGGGCCCGGGTGAGATTGCTTACATCGCGCCGGGCGGGCCGCCCGGCCGGACGTGCCGGGGCGGGGCTGAGGGGCGGGGCTGAAATGACGAACCGGGGACGCCCCGATCGGCGTCCCCGGAACCTGCGAGCCCTGCGGAACTAGTCCTGCGGCGTCAGCTCGCGACGACCGGCTTCGTCGGACCGTACCCCGAGCACCATGTCGATCTCAGCGACGGTGAGCGGCCGCTCCGCCGCGGCCACCGCACTGAGCATCTCGGCATAGAGTTCGATCTCGTCCAGCGCAACACGGTCGTGGACGCGCAGATCGAGATTCTGGCGCACCGCGTCCACCTCCGTTCGTTCCCCCACACCCGGGTTCGAGGCTACGCGTCCGGCCCCGACGGGCGCATGACCCAAGAGGACCATTCGCGGACCACCTTGCCCACTGGTCTTCCCGGGTGATGCCCATCTGATGCCACCGTCCTGCCGGGACGGGGACGGCGGCGCGGTCAGCCTCCGGCGCGGAAGCCGCCGAGCAGCTGCTCCAGCGGCGTTTCGGGCAGGTCGCGGGCGGTCAGCCGGGCCACGGTCGCGGCGTTGACGTCGGCGCCCGCCAGCCGGGCCGCCTGCCGCGCCACCGTCTGCTCGAACAGCGCGCGGACGGTGCGGGCGTAGGCGAACCGGGGGTCCTCCCGCATCGACGCGAACCGGGACAGCAGTTCGACGCGCAGCTCCTCGTCCAGCATGTAGAGGTCGCGCTCGGCGTAGCTCTGGAACAGGTGGACCATGTCGCGGTCGCCCATCCCGGTGAACTCCAGGACTCGGGCGAACTCGGCGCGGAACGCCGGGTTGCCCGCGAGGAAGCCCTCCATCTCCGCCGCCGGGCTCGAACAGACGACGATGAAGCGGCCCTGGCCCATGCGGCGGAGCAGCTCGTCCACGACGGCGGGCGCGCGGTCGAGCCGGTACGCCTCCTGGATGAGCAGCACCCCGCCGAGGGCCTGGTCGACCATGCCGGCGACGCGGTTGCGGGTGTCGGCGGGGTCGCGTCCCGCGAGGTGGACGGGGCGGCACGCCACCACGTGCCCGGACCGCAGCAGCCCCAGCGCCGCGTAGATGCCGCCCACGAGCCCCGCGACGGTCGTCTTGCCGGTGCCCGGAGGGCCGGTGAAGATCAGGTGGCGGGCCTCCCCGCCGGGCACCCCGTACCGGGCGCGGTCGGCGGCCAGCGCCGCCTCGTCGGCCAGTTCCCGGACGGCCGCCTTGACGTCCTCCAGCCCGGTGAGCTGGTCGAGCCGGCGCAGGTAGCCGTCGATGTCGCCGGGCGGGCGCAGCGCCGGCTCGATGCCCTCGGCGACGCCGGCGAGGTCGTCGGGGGTGAGGACGAGCCGGTCGTGCGCCGACCCGGCGCGCTCCATGTTCCGCTGCGCCGCCTGGTCCAGGTACGCCTCGACGAGGCGGGCGTTGACCAGGTCGCCGGGCCCGCGGAGCCGCTCCAGGTCGGCGCGGGCGATCTCCAGCGCTGCCGCGCCGATCGTGACGCGCCGCTCGTCCGCCAGCAGGTGCAGCAGCGTCATCCGGTTGTCGAGGTCGCTGAAGTCGGGCAGCCGGTGGACGCGGAACGCCTGCACGAGCTTCGGATGGTCCCGCAGGAGGCGCTTGTACGCGCGCGGCTCGCACGTCGCGATCACCGGCGTCGTGTTCACCGGGTCGCGGCGGGCGCGGCGCACCGCCCCCACGACGGCGCCCGGGTCGGCCGCGTCGCTGATCGCGACGTCCAGCCGCTCGAACAGGATCACCGGGCCGGGCCGGGCGAGGATCTGCCCGATCCGCTCCGGCGGCGCGTCCCGGACGTCCTCGGCGTCGTGCGCGCGGATCGACCCGTCACCGAGGCCCGCGTTCGCCAGCGTCAGCGCGATCATCCGGGACAGCCGCCGCTGCCCCGAGTGCGGGTCGCCGACCAGCAGCACGCCGGGCAGGCCCGACCTGATCGCGCTGGGCGCGCCGTCCACCCGGGTCGCCTCGATCTCGTCGCCGGCCGGGGCGTTCCACTCCTCGGCCTGCGCGCGGACGTCGGCGAGCAGCGCGGCCGCGTCGTGCTCCCCGTAGAGGAACGCGAACCCGAACCGCTCCAGGACGCGGCGGGTGCTGCGGTCGCTGGGCGGCGGGATCTCGTCGACGGGCCGTTCCGGGGACGGCGTGTCGTCCAGGAAGTCGAAGTCGCCGACCATCGTCTTCGACATGACCTTGGTCCCCGGCGGGTTCGATCCCGGGCCGCCCGCCGGCACGGGCGGCGGCCCGGCGGCGTCGTCCTCAAGGTCGCCGGGACCGAGGACGCGCGTGCCCGGCGGCGAGTCCGGGGATGCGGGCGGGCCGGGACGCCGCGGCCCCCGGCCTCCTTCGACGCGGGTCGCGGGCGAGTCGAACGCGGTCGGCATCGCCTCGCTCACGGCGGGGCCGTGGTGCGCGGCCGGGCTCTGCGGCGGCGCGGCCGGGTGCGGCGATGCGGCCTGCTGAGGCTGCGCGGCCTGCTGCGGTGGTGCGGCCGGCTGCTGCGGCACGCCCTGCGGGGGCGGCGCGGCGCCGGCCGGCTGGTATCCCAGCTGCGTGTAGGGCGGCACGAAGTCCTCGTCCCGCTCCTCCTCGGGCGGAGAGATGCCGCCGAGCCGCGGTTCGGGCTCGGGCGGCGGCGCCGGGCTCTGCATCGCCGCCGCGGGCTGCGCGGCGGCGCCGGGACGCTGGAACCCGAGCTCGGTGTACGGCGGCGTGGCGCTCGCCTCGTCGTCCTCCCCGGACGGACCGCTGATCAGCGGGTCCGGCGAGGCGAACCCGGCCTGCCGGCCGAGCCCCGGCTGCGGGCTCGCCGCGGGCGCGGCGGCCGGGCCGGGCGCGTTCTCCCGTCCCGGCTGCGCGGGCGGCTGGACGAACGGCCGGTCGGGCTCGGACGGCGCGCCCTGCGGCTGCGGCGGGGCGCCCGGCGCGAGGCCGGGCTGGCTCTGCATGAACGGCGCCGGCTGCGCGGGCGCCGGGTTCGGCGGCGGCGTCGGCGCCGCGGCGGCGGCCGTGGCGCGGGCCCGGTTGCGCCCGATGATCCCGGCGATGATCGCGGTCGGGACGGGGAAGCCGCGCGGCCGCGCGGGCATCCCGCCGAGCCGGCACCAGGCCAGGTCGACCTCGTACATCGCGGCCAGCAGCGACTCGGCGCCCGGCCCGGACCCGGCGGCCGACCGCAGCGGTTCGGGCAGGCGCATGGACTCCGGCCAGAGGCGGCGCAGCGGATGCCCCTTCTGCTCCGCCACCGCCTGCACCGTGTAGCGGATCTCGGGGTCGAGCCAAGGGACGATGGTGCCGACCATGTCCTTGCGGACGACGTTCAGGTCGGCGGCCAGCAGCGCGGCGGCCACGAGCCGAGGCTCCAGGTAGGCGGGATCGGCGGGGTCACCGGACAGTTCCGCTATCAGCTCGCTCAGCGTGTAGAAGGTGTGCCTGAAGTTGTCGCCGGGGGAACTCTCGTTCCGCAGCGAGGGGACCAGGTTGGGCGGGCACCGGGTGAGCCACTGCTGGACGATCGCCTGGTCGCCGTAGGGCAGCGCCCCGTAGTCGACGGTCGGGTTGGCGAGCGTGGTGCCGAGGATGGCGAGCAGCGCGTCCGCCCGCATCTGGAACCGGACGTCCTCGCGGAGGACGCTGGCGATGGCCCACATCGTCCGCAGGATCACGACCGCCGCGTCCACCCGGCTGGCGCGCAGCCGTTCGGCGTAGAGCGCGACGAGCGATTCGAGGGTGGGCGGGGTCAGCCAGCGCGGGCCGTCCACGTCCGGCAGGGGCTTGGCGCGGTACGGCTTCCAGAGGTCGAGCATCTGCGCGTCCAGCCGCGCGTCGAACGCGGGCGCGGCCGAGCACCACAGCATCACGCCCCACGCGGCGACGACGGTGGACGGCGTCTCCTTGGTGAACTCCTGCCACGGGTGCGGGTAGTCGGGCGCGGGCAGCGCGGCGGCGGACTCCAGGGTCGACCGGACGCGCGACGTCAGCTCCGTCGCGAACCCGTGCCCCACGAACGGCAGCCCCGACGGCGGGTCGTAGGCGAAGTCGGGTCCGGCCGGGACGACGTGCGGCGGCAGGTTCGGCACCTGCCCGGCGCCCTGCTGCGCGGGCCGCGCCGCCATCCGGACGGCGGGCGTCCGGGGCGGCGGGCACAGATACCACTGGCCGTCGGACGGGTGCAGCCGGTACCAGCGGGCCCACGCGCCGAACAGCCACCACGTCCCGTCCGGGAGCACGAGCATGCGGCCGCCGATGGCGTGGTGGCGCTGCTGCGGCGGCGCGGTCGGCCACCACGCGGCGGCCACCATCGCCCGCGTGTCGCGCTCCGCCTCCGCGAAGGGATCCGCGAACGGACCCCGCCCCCGCTGCGGGCCGGCCGGCGGAGCGCTGCCATAGCCCGGTCCCCACACCACGATGGTCATCGTAGTCAGCAGAAAACGCCCGAGGTGTCCCTGACCGGCGCAGAGGCCGTATCACCCCAGGTCAGCGCGGAGCCAAACCGGCCTTGACGCCGCTCCCGGGGCGTCATCCCCGCGAGATCACTCCCGCCGCGTCACTCCCGC
>NZ_JBIQHY010000090.1:14080-24017 GCF_044508335.1 Actinomadura sp. | reverse complement strand
ACGCCGCTCCCGGGGCGTCATCCCCGCGAGATCACTCCCGCCGCGTCACTCCCGCGGCGTCACTCCCACGGCGTCACTCCCACCGGCGTCACTCCCACCGGCGTCACTCCCACCGGGCGGCGCGGTGCCGCCGCGCCTTCTCCATGTAGACCGCGGGCGTGTAGTCCAGCACGAGCCGGTCGTCGTCGGTCAGCTCCCGGACGACCTTGCCCGGCGTCCCGGCGACGAGCACCCCGGACGGGATCTTCTTGCCGGGCGGCACCAGCGCGCCCGCGGCGATCAGCGTCCCGGCGCCGATGCGGGCGCCGTTCAACACGATCGCGCCGATGCCGATGAGCGACCCGGTCTCGACGTGCGCGCCGTGCACCATCGCCTTGTGCCCGAGGCTGACGCGGTCCTCCAGGACCGCCGGCATCCCCGGGTCGCAGTGCAGGCAGCTGAGGTCCTGGATGTTGCACTCGTCGCCGACGACGATCTCCGCGTCCTCGGCGCGCAGCACCGAGCCGTACCAGACGCTCGACGCGCGGCCCAGCGTCACCCGCCCGACGACGACCGCGCCGGGCGCGACCCACGCCTCCGGGTCGATCTTCGGCCGGTCGTCGCCCAACGCGCCCAGGTAGCTCACGGGGTTGCTCATGGGGCCGATGCTAGGACGCCGCCGGCGCCGCCCGGCGGGCCGCCCCCACCCGGCCGGTCCCCCGGCCCGTCCCCCGACCCGTCCCCCGGCCGGTCCCCCGGCCGGTCCGGATCCGGCCCGCGACACGGCCCCGCGGGGGAAGCGGACTTTGCCGGGATTAGATAGTTTGTCGAGCCCATCCAGATGAAGAAACGGCAGCAAGAACCGCGTTCCGGTTGCGCGAATGGGGTGGACCGGACAAGAGTCGTCCTGACGTTTCCATGTGGGCCCGCTGCGGCGGGTGAGGCTGTTATCGCAACCGACCCTGACGGGGTGATGACCCCCGCCAACGACCCCCAAGGCACCATGAGCAACGAAGCCGAGATCCTGCCGAACCTCCTCCAAGACGAGTCCTTCGAGATCGTGATGCGCGGCTACAACCGCCGCCAGGTCGACGACTACATCGCCCGCGCCCAGCAGAAGCACCGCGAGCTCGAGGCGCGGCTGGCCCGCGCCCAGGACGACGGCGAGCGCCTCCGCCGCGAGATGGCCGAGCTCAGGGAGGCGCGCAAGCCCACCGGCGACGACCTGAGCGACCGGCTCCGCCAGATCATCAACCTCGCCGAGGACGAGGCCCAGGACAAGGTCGCCCAGGCCGAGGCCAAGGGCGCGGAGATCCGCGAGGACGCCGAGCAGGAGTCCAAGCGGATCATCGAGGAGGCCCGGGCGCACGCCGACAAGAACCTCGCCCAGGCGCAGGAGAAGGCCGACCACGTGCTCGCGTCCGCCAAGAAGGAGTCGGAGAGCATCCTCTCGTCGGCCAAGCAGGAGGCGGAGCAGACGGTGACGAGCGCGCGGCTGGAGGCCGAGCGCACCCTCACCGCGTCCGAGCGCCGCGCCAGCGTGATCAACGAGGGCGCCACGCAGCGGCTCACCGCGCTCACCAAGAACCACACCCAGGCGCTGCAGCGGCTCACCGAGATCAGCGACACGCTGCACCGGCTGCTCACCGCCGAGAACGAGGCGGGCCCGCTGGAGAAGATGGTCGAGGACGCCGTCCGGCAGAGCGCCCCGCGCAAGCAGGCCCCGCCGGCGCAGCCCGCGCCGCAGCAGGCCGCGTCCGCCGCCAAGCCGATGCCAGCCGCGGCCCCCAAGGCGGCCCCCGCGCCCAAGCCGGCCGCGGCCGCCGCGCCGCCGGCCGCCCCCGCGATGAAGAAGCCCGAGCCGGCCGCCGACGCCCCGGTGCCGCCCGTCCCGCCGCAGGCCAAGCCCGCCCGGCCGGGCGACGACTCCGGCCCGTCCCAGCCCCCGATCCCGCCGCAGCAGCCCCGCGGCCCGATCGAGCTGTAGCGAGGCACCCGCCCGTCCCGTCCGGCGGTGCGCCCGGCCCCTCTCGCGGGCCGGGCGCACCGCCGGACGCTCTATAGGATTCCGGGCGTGAGGAAGCGCAAGCATGCGCGGGGCGGGACGGTCCGCGCGGTCAGGTTTCTCGGCGACCCCGTGCTGCGGACGGAGTGCGACCCGGTCCGGACGTTCGACGCCTCCCTGGAGCGCCTCGTCGACGACATGTTCGTCACCATGTACGAGGAGGACGGCGCCGGGCTGGCCGCGAACCAGATCGGCGTCGGCCTGCGGCTGTTCGTGTACGACTGCGAGGACGACAAGGGCCGCCGGCACGTCGGCCACGTCGTGAACCCGACGCTGGTGGCCGCCGACGGCGAGCAGCTCGTCGAGCCGGAGGGCTGCCTGTCCCTCCCCGGCCTGCGGTTCGAGACGCCCCGCTACGCGCACGCCGTCGTCGAGGGCGTGGACGTCAGGGGCAAGCCCGTCCGCGTCGAGGGCACCGGCTACTTCGCGCGCTGCCTGCAGCACGAGTGCGGTCACCTGGAGGGCCGCGTCTACATCGACGTCCTGTCCGGGGACGCGCGCCGCGAGGCCATGCGGGCGATCCGCGCCCTCCAGCGGTAACGGGCGCTCACCGGATCCTCTGCGGACATTCAGTGCACGTTCAGGTTCGGCTGGAATCCTCTGCGATGATGTGGAGGGGGACTGGGCACGTGACTGAACGGACCGCGAACGGCGGAGGCAAGACGGCGGCGGAGGCGACCCTGCTCGTCGTCGAGGACGAGCCCAACATCCTGGAGCTCCTCGCCGGCAGTCTGCGCTTCACCGGCTTCGACGTGGTCACGGCGACCAACGGCGCGGACGCGGTGCAGTCGGC
This sequence comes from Actinomadura sp., assembly GCF_044508335.1. Taxonomy (NCBI): domain Bacteria; kingdom Bacillati; phylum Actinomycetota; class Actinomycetes; order Streptosporangiales; family Thermomonosporaceae; genus Actinomadura; species Actinomadura sp. Next base: position 21,180 of record NZ_JBIQHY010000090.1, on the reverse strand, counting down.
GCGGCGGCACCGTCCCGACCTGATCGTGCTGGACGTGATGCTGCCCGACATCGACGGCTTCGACGTCGCGCGGCGGCTGCGCTCCGGCGGCGACCACACCCCGGTGCTGTTCCTCACCGCGCGGGACGCCGTCCAGGACCGGATCAAGGGGCTGACGATCGGCGGCGACGACTACGTCACCAAGCCGTTCAGCCTGGAGGAGGTCATCGCCCGCATCCGCGCCGTGCTGCGCCGGTTCCGCGGCGGCGTGACCGAGCCGCCGCCCCGCATGGTGTTCGCGGACGTCGAGCTGGACGAGGACAGCCACGAGGTGTGGCGCGGCGGCAGGCCCATCCAGCTGTCGCCGACCGAGTTCAAGCTCCTGCGCTACTTCATGGCGAACGCGGGCCGCGTCGTGTCCAAGGCGCAGATCCTCGACCACGTGTGGAACTACGACTTCCGCGGCGACGCGGGCATCGTCGAGTCGTACGTGTCCGCGCTGCGCCGCAAGGTGGACAACGCCGAGCCGCGCCTCATCCACACCCTGCGCGGTGTGGGGTACGTCCTGCGCGAGCCGTCGAGATCGGGCTGATGGCCGCGCGCGTCCCGGCGTCCGCGCCGGCCGGCCCGGGAGCGCCGGAACGGGAGGGGCTCCCGGCCGCGGCCGCGCCGTCCCGGTCGCCGCGGCGCGCGCTGGAGCGGCTGTGGGGGCGGACGTCGCTGCGCGTCAAGCTGATCGCCGGGATGCTCGTCCTCGTCACGTTCGGGATCACGGTGATGAGCGCGGCGGGCGCGTCGGTGCTGCGCCAGTACCTGGTCGGGCGGGCCGACGACCAGCTGCGCGGCTCGGTGGGGCGCGCGATCGAGCAGGTCATCCCGCAGCTGCAGCGCGGCGAGGAGCACATCGAGGTCCGCATCCCGAGCGAGATGTACGGGCAGGTCCGCACGAACGACGGCCACGCCCTGGGGCAGAACCCGGCGTGGAGCGAGACCGGCCATCCGAAGCTCCCCGAGGATCTGAGCAGGCACATCGACCGCCCGTTCACCGTGCGCGGGACGGGCGGCTCGCAGTGGCGGATCCTGGCCGAGCCGATCCCCGGCGGCGTCATCGTCCTCGCGTTCAGCCTGGACGAGGTGGACCGCACCGTCCAGCGGCTGGTGGTGATCGACGCGATCGTGGGCCTGCTGGTGCTCGCCGTCCTGGTCGTGCTGGGCGTGTGGGTCGTCCGGGCGAGCCTGCGCCCGCTCGCCGCCGTGGAGGAGACCGCGGGGGCGATCGCGGCCGGGGACCTGTCCCGCCGCGTCCCGGAGGCCGATCCGCGCACCGAGATGGGGCGGCTCGGCCGGTCGCTGAACACGATGCTCGGGCAGATCGAGGCGGCGTTCCGGGCGCGCGCCGAGTCGGAGGCGGCGGCGCGGCGCTCGGAGGAGACGGCGCTGCGGTCGGAGGAGCGGATGCGCCGGTTCATCGCGGACGCCAGCCACGAGCTGCGCACCCCGCTGACCGCGATCCGCGGGTTCGCCGAGTTCTACCGGCAGGGCGCGGCCCGCAGCCCCGCCGAGCTGGACCGGCTGATCGGCCGGATCGAGGAGACCGCGTCCCGGATGGGCCTGCTCGTCGAGGATCTGCTGCTGCTCGCCCGGCTGGACCGGCAGCGGCCGATCGAGCGGCGCCCGGTGGACCTGCTCGCCGTCGCCGCCGACTCTGTCCAGGAGGCGAGAGTCCTGGCACCCGACCGCAAGATAGACCTCTCAGTCGAGGGCGGGCTGGCGTACCAGGTGCGGGGGGACGAGCCGCGGCTGCGCCAGGTGATCGGGAACCTGCTGACCAACGCGATCGCGCACACCCCCGAGGGCACGCCGGCCGAGGTGCGGCTCGCGCCGGGCACGCTGCGCGGCGCCCCCGCAGCCGTCGTCACGGTCGCCGACGAGGGGCCCGGGCTGGCGCCCGAGCAGGCCGAACGCGTCTTCGAGCGGTTCTACCGCGCGGACGAGGCCCGCTCCCGCGACTACGGCGGCGCCGGTCTCGGCCTCGCCATCGTCGCCGCGCTCGTCGCCGCGCACGAGGGCGTCGTCGAGGCCGACTCGACGCCGGGCGAGGGGGCGACGTTCCGGGTCGTCCTACCGCTCGATGACGATTAGCAGCGACATGAGCCATCAGCAACGACATGGCCCATTAGCACCGACATAGGCCGCATTCAGCGAACGTTCAGGTAAGTCCTGTTAGGTAGGCCGCACAGGGCGCGCCCCGGGCTCGGCAGGGACCGGGAGTCCGCGCCCTGGCCAGCTTTCCGGGTCGCGGCCGGCGCCGCGGCCGGGAGGACGAGGCGCCGCACGTCCTCCCGGTCGCGGTTTTTCGTGTCAAATCGCCTTTCAGCACACTTTCAGCTTCGATCCAGGCGGCCTGCAGCCCCGCGGCGCACTCTCGACGGTGAGTGGACGACAGGGGGATCCGATGAACACCGACCGGCCGCGGCGGCAGCCGCCATGGGAGCCGCAGAGACCGCACTTCGCGCCGCAGAGTGACCCGCACGGCGACCCGTACGGCGACCCGTACGGCACCGCGCAGGCGCAGTGGTCTCGGCAGGACGTCCCGGCGGCGGAGCAGCCGGCCAGTACGGGCCTGTTCGGCACGACCCGGCAGAAGCTCGCGGCGGTGGGGGCCGCCGCGGCGCTGGCCCTGGGGGCGGGCGGCGCGGGCGCGGCGGTGACGCTGGCGCTCACGCACGAGAAGACCGTCTACGCGAGCCCGACGGCGGTGTCCGGGGCCCCGTCGGGGAGTACGGCCGGGAGTACGACCGCGCAGGTCGCTGCCGCCGTTCAGCCGAGCGTGGTGTCGATCCAGGCGCGCACGGCCGCGGGCACGGCGACCGGTTCCGGGGTGATCCTGCGCTCCGACGGCGTGATCCTCACGAACGCGCACGTCGTGTCGGGGGCGCGGCAGGTCGCGGTGAAGTTCAGCGACGGCGGGACCGCGGCGGCGCAGGTGCTCGGCGCCGACACCGGCGGCGACATCGCCGTGATCAAGGCGCGCGGCGTGTCGGGCCTGAAGCCGGCGACGCTCGGCGACAGCGACCGGCTCGCCGTGGGCGACCCGGTCCTCGCCGTGGGCAGCCCGCTCGGGCTGGACGGCTCGGTGACGTCCGGCATCGTCAGCGCGCTGGGCCGGCGGATCCAGGAGGGCGGCGACGAGCAGCAGCTCCCGCCGGGCCTGCGCGGACGGCTGTCCCAGGAGCAGCAGACCATGATCGAGAACGCCATCCAGACCGACGCCGCCATCAACCCGGGGAACTCCGGCGGCGCCCTGGTCAACGCGTCCGGGCAGGTGATCGGCATCAACACCGCGATCGCCACGGCCGGGGGCGGCGACGGGAACATCGGGGTCGGCTTCGCGATCCCCGTCAACACCGCCAAGAAGACCGCCGACAAGATCATCGCCGGCGCTTCGGTCTGACCCGTTCCACCGTCCGGCCAGGCTCTGGGGGGAGCGGGCGGACGGGCGGCGGAGCGGGCAGTAGGTCCTCCCGGCCGGGCCGGGCGCGGGGGGGCCGTGCAAGGGAGAACGGCCGCGTGACCTGCCTGTGGGTCACGCGGCCGTTCAGCCGCGCGCCCGTACGGCCGGGCCGCGGTTCAGCTTCGCCAGCATCTTGCGCGTGGAGCGCAGGTAGACGTCCCGGGGCAGGGTCCGGACCCGCAGCGGCAGGCGCGGGTACACGGCGGCCAGCACCGCCAGCAGCAGCCGGAACCGCAGCTCCCGCGCCCTGGTCCACTTCCACCCGTACTGGACGCGGATCGGCTCCGGCATCAGCCCCGCCGTGAGCAGCCGGATCGCCATCATGCCCGGCGCGTTCAGCGGCCCGCCCGGCAGCTTCGGATGCAGCACCTGCTCCGCGACCGCCCGGGACGCGTCGCTGATCTCCAGGGTGTTCAGCATGCCCGCGTAGTACTCGCGGAAGTCCCGGTAGGTCGCCGGCATCCGGTCCTCGGGGCAGCCCAGGATCGTCGCGTAGACCTTGCTCTGCTCGTAGAACTCCTCAAGCTCGGCCCGCGTGAACCTCCGCCGGAACAGCACCTGGTAGAACTGCGCCGCGACCGCGAACAGCGTCGCCGCGACCCACACCTGCAGCTCGGGGTCGTTCGCCTCGTAGTCGGGGCCGGTGATGGCCTCGTGCCCCCTGGTGACGAGCGCGCTGAGGGTCTCCGCCTCCTCCCGCGTCCCGAACTGGACGACGTAGAGCCAGCCCATCGTGTTGCGCAGGCGCCGCGCCGGGTCGTCCGCCGTGTAGCTGTGGTCGTACACGCCCTGCGCCACCTTGGGATGGGCCGTCTGCAGCAGCGACGCCGCCCCGCCCGCCGCGATGAGCGCGCCCTCCTGCGCGATCACGCGGATGAGGTCGCCGTCCGTGAAGATTCCATCGGTCATGGCCAGCAGTGTAAGTAAGTACTTGCAGTCGCTGCTACCCGGGGGTAATTCGGGCGACGGGATCGCGGCGCTGCTGCGACAATGGGGACATGCCCGCCCAGATCCACGTCCGCGGCTCGGTCTCCATCCCGGAGTCCGAGCTCAGCTGGCGCTTCTCCCGCTCCTCGGGGCCGGGCGGCCAGCACGTCAACACCAGCGCCACCGCCGCCGAGCTGTCCTTCGACGTCGCGAACTCCCCGTCCCTGCCCGAGCACCTGCGGGCCCGCGCCCTCGACCGGCTGTCCGGGCGCCTCGTCCGCGGCGTCCTCACGATCCGCGCCGAGGAGTACCGCTCCCAGCAGCGCAACCGCGACGCCGCCCGCACCCGCCTCGCGACGCTCCTCGCCGAGGCGACGGCGCCGCCCCCGAAGAAGCGCATCCCGAAGAAGGTGCCGCGGGGCATCAACGAGCGCCGCCTGGAGAACAAGAAGCGCCGCTCCGCGATCAAACGCCAGCGCTCGGCCCGCTGGGACTGACCCGGCACACCCCGGCGCGGCCCCGGCGCGGCCTGGCGCGCCGCCCGCGCGCGGAACGCCCGCCCCGCCGGGCGGCGGGACGGGCGTTCGCGACGGTCCGGGTCAGCTGAAGTACTCGATGAACGGGACCTTCTTGCTGGGCTGGGAGGCGGTGCCGGCGCTGACGACCGCGGACGTGCCGGGGCGGGCGTCGGCGTCGGTCACCTGGACGGTGCCGGTGCGGGCGGGGCCGTTCAGCGTCGTCCAGGACGAGCCGTTGTAGTGCATGTACTGGCTCTTCGTGCCGGTCGTGATCGGGAGCATGACCACGCCGCCCTTGCCGTCCGACGACAGGCCGATGCCGGCCGCGTTCAGCGGGGTGTTGATCGTCTTCCAGGACGTGCCGTCGTAGCGCTGGATCGCGTTGGTGATCTGGGCGTTCTGCCGGACGCGCAGCACGTAGACGTTCGTCGGCGAGTCGGCGACGATGCGGTGCAGCGTGCCTTGGAAGCCGGGGACGCCCAGGGAGCCGGGGACGTCGATCCTCTTCCAGGACGTGCCGTTGAAGTGCATCACCAGCCCGGTGACGGACGTGCCGGTCGCGGAGGTCGTGCCCGCCAGCCACACGTCGTTCTTGGACCGCACGTCCACCGCGGTGATGGACGAGGACGGCGGGAGCGGGACCTTCGGGTCGACCCACGCGCTGCCCGTCCAGCGCAGGATGGCGGACGGCCCGCCGGCGGCGGCGTCGATCCCGGCGATGGAGTAGGCGGTGCCGTCCGGCGCGGCGGACACGGCGGTCGGGAAGCCCACCAGCGGGTAGGAGACCTGGCTCCACTTGGTGCCGTTCCAGTAGAGGCCGAGGGTGCCGCCGAGGTTGTAGCCGATGATCCACGCCTTGGACGCGCTCGCGACGGCGACGTCGGTCGGGGTGAAGCCGACCGGGCTCTGGTCGGCGACCCACGCCGAGCCCGTCCAGCGGACGATCTTCGCCTGCGGGCTGAAGAAGGACCCGGCCGCGCCGACGGCCCAGCCGGCGTTCTTCGCGCCGAAGTCGACCCGGTCGAGGCTCCCGTCGTAGTTCAGGGCTCCGCTGGCGATGTCGCGCCACCCGGCGGCGTGCGCAGGGGCGGCCACCGCGACCGTCCCGGCGCCGCAGGCCAGGACGGTGGCGACCACCAGCGCCGCGTTGCGTCTCATATGCTCCCACTCCCAAGATCACTGCAAGCGTGCGCAAAAGAGTACGGCATTACTTACTCCGTGGTAAGGGGAACCCCCCACCCGGCCGCATCAGGACGCACCTGGCACACCAGTCACAGACGTCAAGACGCCCGGAACCGGGCGGTTCCGGGCGTCCTGCACGGGTCGGGCTACTCGCCCTTCCAGTTCGGCTTGCGCTTCTCGGCGAACGCCGCCGGGCCCTCCTGGGCGTCCTTGGAGGTGAAGACCGGCAGGGTGATCTCCTGCTGCTTCTTCCACGCCTCCTCGCTCGTCCAGTCCGCGGACTCGACGATGACCCGCTTGGTCGCCGCGAGCGCCAGCGGCGCGTTCTCGGCGACCTTGAGGGCCAGCTCCTTGGCCGCGGCGAGCGCGCCGCCCGGCTCGGCGAGCCGGTTGACGAAGCCGAGCTCGGCCATCCGCTCCGCCGGGTACTTGTCGCCGGTGAGGGCGATCTCCATGGCGATGTGGTACGGGATGCGCTGCGGCAGGCGCAGCAGCCCGCCGCCCGCCGCGACCAGGCCGCGCTTCGGCTCGGGCAGCCCGAACTGGGCGTCCCGCGCCGCGACGATCATGTCGCAGGACAGCGCCACCTCGCAGCCGCCGGCCAGGGCGTAGCCCTCGATGGCGGCGATCATCGGCTTGGCCGGCGGGCGCTCGGTGATGCCGGCGAACCCGCGGCCCTCGACGACCGGGTTGTCGCCGGTGAGGAAGCCCTTGAGGTCCATGCCGGCGCAGAACGTCCCGCCGGCGCCGGTGAGGATGCCGATGGACAGGTCCTTGCGGGACTCCAGCTCCTCGACGGCCGCCGCGATGCCCCGCGCCACCTCGCCGTTGACCGCGTTGCGGGCCTCGGGGCGGTTGATGGTGACGATGAGGACGGCGCCCTCTTCCTCGGTCAGAACAGCATTCGTGCCGGGGGGTCGTCCCCCCTCGGGCGATACTGCGTCGGTCATTCAGGGCCTCACTTCGGCTGGAAGCGGATA